>JAYUIP010000181.1:0-8911 GCA_043765945.1 Arcicella sp. | reverse complement strand
ATACGACTTATTTTTATCGTCTGGACCAATTTCAAAACGACTTGTTTTCGGAATATCTCGTAATTGACCGTTCACCGTGAAAATATCTTCGTCTTTGGGATCTTCCTTGCTCGTCAAGAATGTCGTGTATAAGCCCGTAGAGGTTGTTCTGGCGTGTAAACCCGCATAAATTGGAGTATTCAAATCGCCTTTCATATTAGGCTGAATCTGAATATTTACATCGTCCGTACTATTTCCTTTATACGCAACCCAATTGACAACATCCGCCCGATTTTTGTATTCTGGACGAACAAAACCGTTCAGTGTCAGGTTTTTATCGGTCGCTAACATCGTAATATCGCCCCGATATAATATTTTGGGTGAAAGGTGAAATTTGTCGGTTTGCTCAACCGTTGCCCTTGCCGTGGTTGTATATCCTTTGATTTTTTTACGACTATCAACCATTGATTCCTTAAAATCAAAGTTGCCCATTTTGATATTCATCGTATCTCCCGCAAGATTTGGAAAACGGTAAGTAGCATCTCCTTCAAATTTTACTCGTGAAATAATTCTGATATTTCCATTCACTAAATTATGGTATCCGTTGACGGTATCAATCTGCAATTTAGCATTATAAAAACCTCTCATTTCAGCATCTCTACGGATAGAAACTGCTCCTTTATCGGGAATAATTTTCGCATCTGCCGATTTAATAAAAGGTACGCCGTTGATGTTAAGTGACTGTTTATCAATCTCATACAAAGCCTCCGAACCGTTAAAAGATAGTCCTCCTTGGGATGATTCGATGGAAGTAAAAGTGGTATTTTTAACATCACCTTTCATCGTGATTGTTTTCTTATTGATATCCCATTCAGCACTATTGATAGACGTTTTATAAGCGGTATAAGGGAAATATAAATTCGTAGAATCATCTAATTTAAGATTTGTTGGTGTTTTTATACTGACCAAACCCGTGGCTAAATTAAAACTGACATTCATATTATTACCCAACAAAGCGGGTTTAGAAACCTTCAAATTATTCCCCACCGAAAGCGTTGCCATATCAGCAGTAAAGGCTTCTTTTCCAAATTTAATATTGTTAGATTCCGTCTCAGAATCTTGGCGTTTCACTTTTCCAAAACCAAATAAACCCGTCTGGCGAACCAATAATTTTCCTTCTAATTTTGAACTGGCAGCGTAAAAATCAAATGAATTTCCTTTGGCTTCAATCAACATACTGTCGGCTTTGGGTTGCCATTTCAAAGAGTAATTTTTAATATCAACTTTCGTATAATATGATTGCCCAACGGTTCCTTCGTTGATAATTCCCGTTGTGCCATTTGCCGTTACTGAATCAAGAGTAAAAAGAGCATATTTTGCCTGAATTTGGGAAGTCAGATGGTTGATTTCACATTCGGCATGAAGCCCTTGCTTATCCATTAAAAGCGGTTTTTCAAACTTCACAGAGGTTTTTGAATTATAAACATTGTATTTTCCTTCTTGCACTTTATGACTGAAACCCAGCGAATTATCGGGCATCGAAATCAAGGTCTCTTTGAATGGCGGGAAGATTCCATCTGAATTAAATGTCCCCACAAAATCAATATCTTTGATATTCAAACTATCAAAATCAATGCTTGGTACTTTGAAAAATACCTTCTTATTATACACGCCATTGGCACGATATGGATGATCAAAATAGGCAGTTACGCCCGTGGGAACAACCAAACGGGGATATTCAACCAATCGCTGACGACCCGATTTATTGTCGGGTTTATTGATGTAAATTACGCCCGCTTCATACTTTAAATCTCCTCCAATTTCAATCCGACCTTTCTTAGATAATTCTTTTTGAGGTATAAAGGTAATGGAGTCAATTTTGTTTAATTTAACACTAAATTCTCCGTAATTAAACGATAAATCTTTACCCCTAAATCTGAAGTTTCCCGTTTTTAATTCGCCGCTAATTCCAAAATTTCTGTCTTTGTTTACTTTAATAATATTGTCGTAAGGAGCCATGAAGACGTTTAATGAATCGGAAAGATAAAATTGCTTTACTCCCCTGACAATCAATTGGTTATCTTTCAAATTAAGGCTCGCATTTGAGGTTGTATCTTTGGTATTGGATGAATAATAAGAAGGGATTAAGAAGTTATCGTAATCTTTTCTGGCTCCATAAGCCGCCAAATTGTGTAAGCCTTTTCGGGATAATTTCAAGATTTCTACGTCTGGGTCATATTCAAAATAACCCTTCTGCATCATCTCTAAAAACACTGATCTTAAAGTCGCTACATCCTTATTGAAAGCCTTTGCTATGTCAGTAATTGAGGTAAGTTGAAGGTTATTTTTTCGGATATAACTTGAAACCACCAACAACGGATTAAAGCTATAATTGGCTGAAATCTGGGCAAAACGTTGTGGATTATAATAGTCAAAAGATTCAAAAAGGGCAGGCACAACGTTTTTCGCTGTGAGAATTGAAAAGTCCATTCGTTGGTCGTTCATGTTCCAACTCATAGCATCGGCAGTGATGTCTAATTTATGATAACTATCTGAATATGAGGACTCTCTAAATCCACCAGCATCCACTTTATTCAAACGAAGGATGAAGTTTTTACGGTTATAATTTACTTTTACCGAAGGATGATACAACGAATCTGAACCCGCAAAATAACCCGTAAAAATTGCCGAAGGAGATATTATTAAAGAATCGCCAATATCAAAGCGTTTACTGGTAATTCTAAAAGCAGTTTTCCCATCCTTTTTGATGATAATTGTGGCATATTTTGATTGCAAAGATGAACTCGAGATCTTATTACCAACCATCGTAAAACCTCCTTTATAATCAATGTCTCCACTATTTTTCAAAACTACATCATTCTGTAACGACATAAATCTTGGATAAAGTGTGGGAGCATTTTTTGTCCGTTTCTTACTCACAAACTCAAAGATTCCTTTAATCGGAGCGTTTAATTTTTGAGTGTTTGTGATGGTCGCAAATTCCGAGGTAATTTTCGGATTTCTTATTTCTATATTGTAGTTATTCAAAGTCGCAAAAACCTCGGGCATACCCACATTTTCCCACGAAAAAGTTCCACCAGTTCCTAACAAAATGCCCTCTTTTATGCTCAGTATTGGAGACGTATTTTTTAACGTAACGGAATCGTTTGCCGTGGCAATTACCAAATCAATTTTAAAGAATTCAATGATGGGTCCAGGGTTCAAAAATTGAGTGACAGGTTCTTCAACTGGGGTTTGTGCAGGGGCAGTATTTCCAGCCGTAGGCAAGGGGGCATCCCAATCCTCCCAAGCATTCGTTTTCTTTTCGGGTTCAGGGATATTTATAGGCTGACTTGGCGTATTAGGCTTTTCTTGCTTATTTATTTCAATCTTTTGTTCATTAAATCTGAAACCAAGCGAGCCATTTTGAGCGTACAAACGGTTGAAATTTGTGAAGTAAAGGGCTTGGTTATTGAAGAATAATCGGCTAATATCAATGTAACGAAGTGTCGTTTTCGTGTCACCCGTTTCAACGGATTTACGGAGCGTTTCTAAGTAATTATCTAATAATGTTTGGGGCATTAAAGACTTGTTTACGCCCAAAATAATGGCATCAAAAAGCCCCACGAATTGCGGTGGCTTATAGCCCTTTTTGAACATGAAATTAGATACACTCGCCAACTTACTTCTCTGAGCATCTGTAAGTTTTCCAGAGTTCCAAAGTTTATCAAAATTCTGAGCAATTGATTCAGCCTGTGGATTATTTGAGAGAGCCAAAAAGTTCTTAGCATCCGCCAAAAATTCTTCGGGTTTTTCTGATAATCTTAGTCCCTGGGCATTTGAAATGAAATATCCTAACATGAGCATGAAGCTCAACAACAACGATTTGGTATTCATAAATTTTACGGATTATACTTCGTAAAATTAACGAATTGTTGGGATTGATATTTGATTTTATGACGATAAAGAGTTGGTTGTTAGATAAAAAATAGACTACGGATGACCCACAATGAAATTGAGATTTTACGGGTTTACGCAGATTTTTTAAAATTTAATCTGTTAATCACAGTTCGTTACGGGTCGTCCATGGTCTATTTTCTTTGCAGAAAATCAATAAAAAAAGACCCTCAAGATTTGAAGGTCTTTTTTTTCTAAAATTTAATCGCCTAAGCAATTGTAAGTTTTTTTCTACGGATTCTGTTAAAACAATTTTCAATCACCTGATAATACATTTTTCCAAATTGTTCGGAACACCACGCTCGCAATTCTCTAATTTCTTCAGTTAATAATGTTTTAATTGCTTTTCTTAATTCTTTTTCAAATAGCTTTGCATCGAAGCTAACTTTTTCAAGAATTACTTTGACATAATCTAAGGTTGTCATAGCTTTAATATGTTTTTAAGGGAAGGATAAATACTAAGCAAAAATAAAAGTTAAAATTCTGATTATCAATTACTAACGGTTAAATTAGTGTTAAATACTCATACTTTTTTATTTTTAATATCATCCGCCAAGAGATAATGTATTAAATGAATATCAAAAACAACGGTGAAAGTTAAGAATTATTATATAAATATTTCAATATTTTTTTGCTTTTTTTTGTGCTTTACGACGAAAGCCCAACAAAATAACGACGTATCCTTAATAATCGGAGAGAAAAATATTACCCTCGAAGACCCATTCATCGTGACGGTAGTCATAAAATTTGTGGGTGATGCTCAGACTCCTGAATCTTCCTTTCCAGATTTACCAAATTTCACCAAAAGAGGTTTTTCAAAATCAACCTCTCGCTCGTTTGTGAGTGGGCAACCCGTTAGCACTTGTACGATTACCCAAAATTATGCCGCAAAAAAAGAAGGCAATTTGAAAGTCCCAAACTTTAAGGTTACCGTGAATGGTTTAGACTTAAAATCAGAAAGTTTTGTGGTGAAAGTTGGGAAACCTGCGAACATAAATTCTGATAGAAAAGTAGAAAATAATTCAGATAATCTGAACAATAAAAACCAGAATAATCCTGATAAAAAAGAAGATTTTACAGATTTTATTGAGGGAAATACTAATTCAGAATTGAACAACCTTAACATAAAAGAAGACGCTTTTTTATCGTTAAGTTCTTCAAAATCAAATCCTTACGTTGGGGAGGGCTTCACAATAGCTTTTGCCTTGTATGTGGCAGAAAATAATGCCGCAGAATTGGGTTTTGAACCTAATAATGGCGTTCAAATCGCAACTATTATTAAGAAAATTAAACCCGAAAATTGCTGGGAAGAGTCTTTTGGATTGGTGGAAATCAAACAAAATCCAGTGGGGATTAAAGGGAAAAAATATATGCAGTATAAGATTTACCAGGCCACGTTTTATGCCCTCAATAACAGACCCATTATTTTCCCCTCCGTTGATTTTAGGCTACAAAAATTTATTACGGAGAAAAACGGACAAAAAAAGTCAAGTTTTGTAACTTTCACTACTCGCCCTTTCAGAATTATTGCCAGAGAATTACCCGCCCATCCTTTAAAAAATGAAGTTTCGGTTGGACAATTCTCGTGGAGAGAATCCTTAGATAAATATAAGATAAGTACTGGAAAATCAGTAAGTTATCGCTTAAAAATTACGGGAGATGGCTACAATATAAAACTTCCTCAAACAAAAAATGATAGTATTTTTGATTTCTTTCCACCCAAAATTGTGGGTAATACAAACCCACAAAACGATAAAATTATCACAACAAAATCTTTAACTTTTCAGATAATTCCAAAGCGGGCTGGTAACTTTGCGTTGGACAAATATTTTCAGTGGATATATTTTAACACTAATACTGAAAAATATGATACATTAAAATCCAACATAATTTTGGGTGTTACGGGTCAAACTATTCAAACCGCAGACACACCAACCGCAGGAAGAACAGTTTATGATGGCTTGGAAAATGAGGATTCTTCAAAACAGCAAAACAATTTCACAAAAATCCTCAAAGACGAAGCTAATATCCTGATTGTCATTATGTTAGTGGGAATGATTTATATATTTCTTCCCAATCGAAAAAAATAATTTCGATGTTTGATTTTCGTTGCTCAATGTTAGATTGTCAATGTTCAGTTGTCGATATACGATGTTCGGACTTCAACATTTAACAATCGAAATCCGAACATCGAATCACGAACATCAAATACCTAAAATAAATGAGCAGTACATACGGTAAGTTATTCAAAATCAGCACTTTCGGAGAATCACATGGCGTTAGTGTGGGCGTAATTATTGACGGTTGTCCATCGGGCGTACCATTCGATTCAGCCTATATTCAATCAGAATTAGACCGCAGAAAACCAGGGCAATCTCGCATCACAACGCAACGACATGAAGCCGATGAATTTGAAGTGCTTTCTGGTATTTTTGAAGGAAAAACAACGGGAACGCCCATTGCGATGGTGATTCGTAATGAAGACCAACGTTCAAAAGATTACTCACATATTGCTCAACAATTTCGTCCTTCGCACGCTGATTATACCTACACAGCCAAATACGGCAACCGTGATTATCGTGGAGGTGGACGTAGTTCTGCCCGTGAAACCATTGCCCGTGTAGCCGCTGGGGCAATTGCAAAGTTGATTTTAAAGGAGATAGGCGTTGAAGTTCAATCGTATGTTTCGCAAGTTGGCAAGTTGAAATTAACGACTCCTTATCAACAATTAGATATTCTGAAAGCCGAAGAAAATGCCGTGCGTTGTCCCGACCCAATCGTGGCTCAACAAATGTTTGACTTAATTGACGAAACCCGCAAAAAAGGCGATTCAATTGGTGGCGTGGTCAATTGCGTAATCACAGGCACACCAGTAGGTTTAGGCGAACCCGTTTTTGATAAACTTCACGCTGAATTAGGCAAAGCCATGTTGAGCATCAATGCCGTGAAAGGTTTTGAATATGGAAGTGGTTTTGAGGGTGTAGAAATGTACGGTTCAGAACACAACGACGAAATGTATCTGGATTCAACTGAGCGAGTTAGGACGAAAACAAATCATTCGGGTGGGATTCAAGGGGGTATTTCAAACGGTGAAGATATTTATTTCAGGGTGGCATTCAAACCCGTGGCAACTATCATGCAAGACCAAGATAGCGTAGATGCAGAAGGAAATGCCGTGACAGTTTCGGGAAAAGGTCGCCATGACCCATGCGTTGTGCCACGTGCCGTTCCAATTGTGGAAGCAATGGCAGCATTGGTTTTAATGGACTTTTATTTAAGAAATAAGGCTTACGCAAAATAAGAGACCGCTAATTAGACCACGGACTGAACGGATGCTACGGATTTACACGGATAAAATTTAAAAAAATCCGTGTAAATCTTGTATAATCTATCAAATCTGTAGTCTAATTTGGGTAGAAAATCTCTCCAAAAATGTTCTCAGACGAATACTTCATGTCTATTGCTCTTCAACAAGCTGAAAATGCTTTTGATGAAGGCGAAATTCCTGTGGGAGCATTGATCGTTTGTCAAGACCAAATTATTGCCAAAGGATATAATCAAACCGAAAAATTGAATGACGTAACGGCTCATGCAGAAATGTTGGCATTAACGGCAGCAAGTCAGAAATTAGGAGCTAAGTATTTGAAAAACTGCACTTTATACGTAACCCTCGAACCTTGTGTAATGTGTGCGGGAGCTATTTTTTGGTCACAAATTGGACGAATTGTTTGGGGAGCATTCGATGATAAAAGAGGTTTTCAACGTGTCCAATCCAACATCCTCCACCCCAAAACCCAAGTCTCTTTTGGTATTCTCCAAGAAGATTGCGAAGAGATTTTAAAACGATTTTTCGCTCTTCTTAGAACTTAATCAAGTTTTTATGAGTTTCTTGTTCAAGTAAAAAGTATTAAACATTTTTTTAACGTTCAATGCTCAATGTTCAATGTTCAAGTTCTTTTTAGGCATAGAAATGCTAAATTTCAGAAACTTGAACGTTAAATGCGGTACGCCGTCCGGTTGAACATTGGAAATTGAAAATTAAAAGATGTCATACAATATCATCTAAATTATAAAAAATAAGAAAATGGCATTCGTATTAGACCCCTTACCTTACGCAAATGATGCGTTAGAACCTCATTTTGATTCCATGACGATGGAAATCCACCATGATCGTCATCATCAAGCCTACGTCACAAATCTTAATGCAGCCGTTGCAGGAACAGATTTAGAATCAAAATCTATCGAAGAATTAATGGCTGAAATTAGCAAAGCTCCTGCCCCTGTGCGTAACAATGGCGGTGGACATTTCAACCACACATTTTTCTGGAACATTCTTTCACCAGATGGCGGTTCGCCCGTTGGAACTTTAGCAACTGCTATTAATTCAACCTTTGGTTCATTAGATAATTTAAAAGCAGAATTCAAAAAAGCAGGTATCGGACGTTTTGGTTCGGGTTGGGCGTGGTTAATTGTAAAGGAAGACGGTTCATTAGCCATTACTTCAACACCAAATCAAGACAATCCTTTGATGGACGTTGCCGAAGTGAAAGGTACGCCAATTTTAGGTTTAGATGTTTGGGAACACGCCTATTACTTAAAATTTCAAAACAAACGCCCCGATTATATTGATACTTTTTGGAATTTAGTAGATTGGAACGGAGCGGAGACTCGTTACAAAGCAGCAATTTAGTGACTGGTTATTGGTTATTAGTTACTGGCTGTCAAATATTTAAGTATAAATTCATGCTTAGAATTATCAACGGACAGCTAACAACTAATAATCAATAACTAATAAATTTTTTCAGTCAAATTTTCAAAGTATAAAAAAATTGACTAATTTTGCAGTCCCAAAAGTATATGCAGGATGTAGCTCAGCTGGTTAGAGCGCTGGTTTGTGGTGCCGGAGGTCGTGGGTTCGAGCCCCATCTTCCTGCCAAAAGCTTTGTCGAACAGACAAAGCTTTTTTTTGTTATAA
>JAYUIP010000180.1:0-3211 GCA_043765945.1 Arcicella sp. | reverse complement strand
GTGAAAATTCGGATAAATCTACGGTCAAAGCCAAGTTCAACATCGCATCACGGAAGCCTTCTAATTCGTCAGCCGTAATGGATTTCATCATGTAAGTGGTTAAGAATGAGGCAATTTGACCATTATTCGCTTCGCCTTTTCCAATAACAGTAAGAGCTTCTTTTGCTTCTTGTTTACTGAGGATTTCGCCTGAGATTCGTTTTTGTAAGTAGTTTTTCATGTGGTTTGTTTTTGCAAATAAACAAGTGTCAAATTATCAAGAATTATGTGCAAGTCTTCTTTATTGGCTTGTAAAATCTCTAAATTCATTTGCTTAGAATGTGCTGATATATTACGTATTGCGTGGTCTAATAATTTCACATTAACTGTTAACAAAATTCTTCACCATATTACCCCGAATTTCTTTCAAATGCACAATTTTTTTTAAAATAAATCTTCACCGCAAACTCAAATTGTTGAATAAATATTTTCTTAAAAGTAAGTAGAATCGATTCGGCTCAAAGAATAAGTAAATACGGCTCAAATACAGTGAAATATGAGCCGTATTTTGAGTTTTACTGAGCCGATTCGTTGTAAAAAATAGAATTAATAATCAACGCCTCACCCAGTTCTCCACCATTTTCACTCCAAACTGTGTCAAATACGCCTCTGGATGAAATTGTACTCCACGCACATCGAAACGGGTATGAGCCTCTGCCATCACGAAGTTCTTTTCATCAATTGCTGTAACTTTTAAATCAGCGGGCATCGTTTCAGGAACGATTGTCCATGAGTGGTAACGACATACATCAAATGTAGTCGGAATGCCTTGAAAAAGGGTGTCTGATGGGTCAGTAATGATACATTTGGTTGTTACACCGTGAAGTACATCGCCCATGTTATGAAGTTTTGCCCCGAAGGCTTCACCGATGGCTTGATGTCCCAAACATACCCCAAAAATGGGTTTTGTGGGGGCATATTCACGAATAACGTCCAACATAATTCCTGCCTCTTCGGGGATGCCAGGTCCAGGAGAAAGTAAGATTTTATCATATTTTTTGACCTCTTCCAACGCTATTTTATCGTTACGAAAAACGTCCACATCACTGCCCAATTCTTTGAGAATATACACCAAATTATAGACGAATGAATCGTAATTATCTAAGACTAATATTTTCATTTTTTGTTGTTTTATTAACTATCGAAACATCCCCCTGCCGAGCGACGGTCGCTCCCTTCAAAGGAGGAATTAGACACTTCAAATTTACAATTCAAAAGAAGCATGAGATATTTGTAGTTAAAATAATTGGTTTGAATTTAAACAGTATAAAATTTAAGGCTTAGATTTTGACTATCGAGGAACAAAAACCCCCTTTGAAGGGGGCAGGTGGATGTTTTGTACGACTAAATCCCCACCGCAACCTCCAAAGCCTTCCTCAAAGCCCCTAATTTCAATTTTATCTCCGCCATTTCCGTTTCCACGACTGATTTTGCTACTACGCCCATGCCCGCTTGATAAAAAAGGGTATTATTTTTACTCATAAAAGTACGAATGGCGATGGCGTGATTGAAATTTCCGTTGAAATCCATGTAGCCGATTGCTCCACCGTAAATATGTCGATTGACGTTTTCTAAGCGGTTAATAATCGTCATGGCGTTGTGTTTGGGCGAACCTGAAAGCGTACCTGCCGGGAAAGTATCCGCTACTAACTGCAGTGGGTTCGTGCCAGCCGTCATGTGTCCCGTTACTTTTGAAACTAAGTGAATCACGTGCGAATAAAATTGTACTTCCTTAAAAGTTTCCACTTTTACCACGTCTGAACTTCTGGATAAATCGTTTCTTGCCAAATCTACTAACATCACGTGTTCGGCGGATTCTTTGGGGTCGGCTAAGAGTTCACGGGCTAATTCTGCATCTTTTTCGTCTTCGCCAGTCCGTCTGATTGTTCCTGCGATGGGGTGAATTTCAGCCATATTTCCCTTGATTGCAATCTGTTTTTCGGGCGATGCTCCGAAGATATGATAGTTTTCGTAATCAAAATAAAACATATACGGCGATGGATTCACCGAACGCAAGGCTCTATAAATCTGAAAGTCATCACCTTCAAAAGTTCTGCTGAAACGACGGGAAGGCACTATTTGGAACACATCACCCCGCAAACAATGCTTAATACATTCGTTGATGATAACTCGCATTTCATCGTCGGTATAATTAGTAATTTCTTCACTGGTTAGTTTGAAAGGTTTGGTTGAATAATGAGGCATAGAAAGAAGGAAATCCAATTTCTCAAAAGAAGCCCCCCCTGCCCCCAGAGGGGGAGCTTTCTCGTCCGATTTAATGTCCAATTCTCTCTCGGAAGCCCCCCCTCTGGGGGCGGGGGCTTCTGTATATTGATGCTCATAAATCGACATTTCGTCCTTGAAATGATTGATTGCGACCACATAACGATAAACGTAATAAATTATCGAAGGTATTTCGGTATTGCTATTTTTATCTTGAATTTCGATGTCCTCAAAATATTCAACGGCATCATAACTGATATGTCCGAACATTCCATTTGCCATCGGGGCATCATCCGACTGACGATTCCACTCAAAACGATTGGCAAAATTCATCAAGGCTTGTACGGCATTTTTGCGTTTTTTCAAGTGAAAAATCTCCACTGAACCGTCTGGAAATGTTTGCGTTACGAGGTCTTTATCAATCACGATACTCGCCACAGGGTCACAGGCAATGTGCGAGTAACCGTGTTCTTTGCCGTGATAATCAGCACTTTCCAGCATGACCGTATTCTTAAACTGATTTCTGAGTTTAAGGAATATCCCAACGGGCGTAACAGTGTCCGCTAAGCGTTTTTTTGAAGTTGTTGTTACTTTAAAATTCATGGTAGCCCCCCAACCCCCGAAGGGGGAATTATACGGGTATTTTAATTTGGTAATTATTAATTTTTTGAAAAATCTTGCTTCCGTATATTCCCCCTTCGGGGGTCGGGGCGACCGACGCTTCGGGGCTATAAAAAAAAGGCTTACTGCATTGAACAGTAAGCCTTTTCGTGATAAATATATCTTTATCGAAAATACACAATGGGACTGTTCAACCGACGTTTGTCAATTGCCACCACCATGCTGTATTTCTGAAATTTGTTATCATTTTTTCGTTTCGATGGTGCAAACTTAGTGTTTAAAATTTAAAAACAAAAATTTTGTGTGTAAATAATAAAATAGACAATTT
>JAYUIP010000179.1:0-3222 GCA_043765945.1 Arcicella sp. | reverse complement strand
AATCATGTCGTATGCCGAGACAAGATACCAATGGGGACGTTTGAAACCTTGCGAACCAAGTCGTTTTTTGGATGAAATTGACTCTAAATATTTACAATTTGCCAAAAATATTCGCCGTGCCGTGGAAGATACGCATCGTTTGCCGCAAGGGTTTGTCAGGATGTCCAATAAGGAGCAAAAAATGCCCGATTTTGGCACGAGCGATAGAGCAACACCAGCCCACATTTTAATTCAACGAACCAATATTCCAAGACCGCAAGTGGTTGGTAATACTTATAAACCATCCGATGATTTCTTTCCAAGTGATACTAAAAATTTAACCGAAAATGACAGAGTTGAACATTTGAAATTTGGTTTTGGGAAAGTGAAAAAAATTGATGTAAACGGCACCGACCGCAAAGCAACGATTCAATTTGAGGGGAATATTGGGGAGAAGACACTTTTGTTGAGTTTTGCGAAGTTGCGGATATTGTAGAAAATATTCATGGATTTACTATAATTTGTACGGGATTGAATGTAAAACAAGTTTTACATTCAATCCCGACTATGCATACCATTATCAATAATAGTTGAACCACATTTATCTTAATCCTAAAAACAATTACCTTCCATTTTTACCCAATATTGAATGCAAACCTTCCAAATCAAAAAAGTCTCAATTGAAATCTCCGCTGAAATCCAACATAAAATTGACTTCAAAACTAAACCGACGGGGGCTTTGGGAATGTTGGAGAAATTGGCTTTACAAATTGCCCTTATTCAACAAAATCCCTCTCCCACGCTCCTAAACCCACACTTAGTTATTTTTGCTGCCGACCACGGATTGGCTCGTGAGGGTGTCAGTAAATATCCGCCCGAAGTAACTTACCAAATGCTTTTGAATTTTGTGGCGGGTGGTGCTGCCATTAATGTATTCTCAAGACAAAACGGATTTAATCTGCAAGTGGTTGATGCGGGTGTGATGGGTGACTTCCCCACTACGCTTCCCATTATCCACCAAAAAATTGCTCATGGCACAAAAAATTCATTGCATGAACCAGCCATGACTTTATTGGAGGTTGAAAAATGTATTGAATTAGGGGCGAAAGTTGTACAGGATATTTTTGAGAAAAATTGCAACGTAATCGGTTTTGGCGAAATGGGCATTGGCAATACTTCTTCGGCAAGTTTATTGATGTCAAAGATTTGTGACATTCCGCTCGTGGACTGCGTGGGCAGAGGCACGGGCGTGGATGATGAAGGACTGAAACATAAAATTTCTATTTTAGCAAATGTCTTGAATAAACATCAAGAAGATGAATCAACGCTTCAAACTTTGGCAAATTTAGGGGGTTTTGAGATTGCTCAAATGGTTGGATCCATGTTGCAAGCCGCTCAAAATCAAATGATTATCTTGGTGGATGGTTTCATTTCCACCTCCGCTTTTTTGGTGGCTCATGCCCTTGAACCAAACGTTTTAGATTGTGCAATCTTCTGCCATCAATCCGATGAAAGTGGGCATAAACGAATGTTGGAATATCTGAACGTTGAGGCTATTTTGAAGTTAAATCTTCGTTTAGGAGAAGGAACGGGCTGTGCTTTGGCGTATCCAATAATACAATCTGCCGTTAATTTTTTAAATGAAATGGCAAGTTTTGAGAGTGCTGGGGTGAGTACAGCCGAAGCGTCGGTCGCCTAACCCCCGGAGAGGGAACATAAACGACCATCAAAACCCCTTAAAAAATCTTAATATGGATAAAACATTACATAAAAGTGATGCAACTCCCCCTTCGGGGGCAGGGCGACCGACGCTTCGGGGGCTTCGACTTCAATTACACATTTTCCTAAATGCCCTCATGTTCTATACCCGAATTTCCATCCCAAAATGGATAAAATTGGGTGATGTTCCTTATAATGATGAAATGCTGAATAAAGCTACTATTTATTTCCCCGTCATTGGTTGGATTGTGGGTGGCATTTGTGCTTTTGTTTTTTATATTTCTTCCCTGATATTCATGACTAATCCAGAGATTCCAATTTTGTTGAGTATGGTTACGGGCGTTCTGACAACGGGTGCCTTCCACGAAGATGGTCTTGCCGATGTTTGTGATGGCTTTGGGGGTGGTTGGACAAAAGAAAAAATCCTTGAAATCATGAAGGATTCTCGAGTCGGAACTTACGGGTCAGTAGGATTAATTTTGATATTTGGCTTGAAATTTTTTAGCCTCGAAGTACTTGATAATCAGACCCTTATCTGCACTTTAATTATGGCTCATTCACTGAGTAGATTTGTAGGTTTGAGTTTTATTTTTACCCTTGATTACGTGCGTGAGGATGCACTAAGTAAGGCAAAACCCGTCGCAAAAAAATTGCCTTTAAATGATCTTTTGACTGCCTTAATTTTGGCTATTTTGCCATTATTTTTATACATCATCATTACCAAAAACTTCTTCTTGCTTTTAATGATTCCGCCTTTGATTTTACTCCATTTATATTTAGGATATTACTTCAAAAAGTGGATTGGGGGCTACACTGGCGATTGTTTAGGAGCAACGCAACAAGTAGCGGAAGTGATTATTTATTTGGTTGTTGTGGCGGTTTCTCAGGAGGTTTAGTTTCGATGTTCGATGTTGTTTCATCGACAATAATATGAGGCTGAATATTCTCTCAGAATCCGTTTTAAAACAGAATTAGTAGAGAACATTTATTTGTCGATGAGGTTACATAGGAACGCCTACCGCAGAGAACCACAGAGTTGAAAAAAGAGAGCCACGGAGAGTTAAAAGAGGGTGTTCTTTGTGGTTCTCTATTGACTTTCCTTGTGGTTCTCTGCGGCAGGCGTTCCTGTGTAACCTCCTACCCTCAAATCTGCTTCTCAATCTTGTTTCACTATTAATTAATTGGTTTAAAAAATGGAAATATTTTTAATTAGACATACCTCTGTGGGTGTGCAGAAAGGAATTTGTTACGGAAAATCTGACGTAGCCTTGAATCATACTGCCGCTGAGGAGATAGAGAACACTATTTCAAGACTTCTGAAACACTGCGATATTTCGGACGCAAAAATTTGGAGTAGCCCCGCCAGTCGATGCGTTGAATTGACTCAAAATATGACGGATAATTTTCAAACCGAAGAACGCCTTTGGGAGATGAATTTTGGGGATTGGGAAATGCAATCTTGGGCAGAAATTAAACGAGAAGAATCGGACCCGTGGATGGCAGATTTTGTGAATATCAATACGC
>JAYUIP010000178.1:0-3227 GCA_043765945.1 Arcicella sp. | reverse complement strand
AAAAATATTGCTTCTCACAAAGCATTATTGACTAATTTTGTAGCCACACTAACCTACGGATTCGCTCCGTTTTTTGTTGCCCATGCGTACTTTGTTAGATTTTGAAAAACCAATTGCTTCTCTCGAGACCAAGTTGGAGGAGATGAAAAAATTAGCAATCGACAATAATGTTGATGTATCACTGGCTGTCTCTCAGTTGGAAAACAGTATTGAAGAATTAAGAAAAGATACCTTCTCAAACCTTACTCGTTGGCAAAGAGTCCAACTTTCACGTCACCCCGAACGCCCTTATACCCTTGATTATATCGAACAAATGTGCGATGAATTCATTGAAATTCACGGAGATAGAACCGTTGGCGATGATAAAGCCATGGTAGGAGGTTTCGGTAAAATAGGTAATCAAACCGTCATGTTGATTGGTCAGCAGAAAGGGCGAAATACCAAACAACGTCAGCTCAGAAATTTTGGAATGCCAAATCCCGAAGGATACAGAAAAGCCCTCAGATTGATGAAAATGGCAGAAAAATTTGGAAAACCGATTGTAACTTTGATTGATACACCTGGGGCTTTTCCAGGCTTAGAGGCAGAAGAACGTGGTCAAGGCGAGGCAATTGCTCGTAATATTCGTGACATGTTTATGTTGAAAGTGCCTGTAATTTGCATTATTATTGGCGAAGGAGCCTCTGGAGGTGCTTTGGGAATAGCCATTGGCGATAGAGTTTTGATGTTAGAAAATACTTGGTACTCCGTAATTTCACCAGAATCATGTTCTTCAATTCTTTGGCGTTCTTGGGATTTTAAAGAACAAGCTGCTGAGGCTTTGAAATTGACTGCAACAGACATGAAAGGGAATGGTTTAGTAGATGGCATTATTCCAGAACCATTAGGAGGAGCTCATTTAAACCACGAGTTAGCCATTGAAATTGTTAAAAATGTTATTCTACAAACCATAACTGAACTACAGGCAATTTCACCAAGCCAAAGAATCAGCCAGCGAGTTGATAAATTTGCGGGTATGGGCGTTTACAGTTAACTAAAAAAAAATACAAAACACGGATTAAATGGATTTTATCGAATGACTAAACCTTATTCGCATTAAATCTGTTTAATCCGTGTTCCATTTTAAGATATTACCTAAATAATGAAATATAAAACCGAGATAATTCAAGCTGTTTTATTTATTACTACCTTGATTACCACCACCTTAGCAGGAGCTGAAGCCATAACAGGACATTTTTTTTTATTTGAGTCTGGCGATAAATCCCTCCGTTTTCCAGAAGATTTTTGGCAAGGATTAAAGTTTTCCATTCCGTTTTTGGGAATATTGACTTTTCATGAATTTGGGCATTATTTTACCGCACGATACTACAAAATCAAAGTCTCTCTTCCTTATTATATTCCCATGTGGTTGAGTGCAATTACCATGAGTATAGGCACAATGGGGGCAGTCATCCGCATTATTGGGCGTACAAGTTCACGTAAGCAATATTTTGATATTGGCATCGCAGGTCCTCTGGCAGGGTTTGTGGTGGCTTTGGGCGTACTGTTTTACGGCTTTACAAATCTCCCTCCGTTAGACTACATATTTACAATCCATCCAGAATATGCAAAATTTGGAGCCAATTATCCTACTGAAATTCTAAGAGATATTAAAGAAATGGATGGGCAGTTGGTTTTAGGAGATAATCTATTGTTCAAATTTTTCAAAACATACGTAGCTGACCCTAAATTATTACCTCCAAATTTTGAAATAATGCATTATCCTTTTATTTGGGCAGGATATTTATCTTTGTTTTTCACCGCTTTAAATTTGATACCAATCGGACAATTAGATGGTGGACATATTCTTTATGGATTAATTGGAAAGAAAAATTTTAAAGTAACTTCTCCCGTAATATTCATAAGTTTTGCACTTTTTGCGGGATATGGTTTATTTTCGATTGATGAAATAAAGACCATTGGAAAAGGGGGACAATACACTGACGAAACAGATTTTTTGGCGTGGCTTTTGGCATATATTTTCTTTTTAAGAATCTGTTTTTCAAGGATTTCTGAAAACCAAATGACAGCTTGGGTGTTGAGTTTAGGAGTTGTTGTGACACAATTTCTGTTAAGTTACATTCCTCAAATTGCTACGCTACACGGTTTTTCAGGCTTTTTGCCTTTCGTATTTCTGTTAGGCAGATTCTTGGGAATTTATCATCCAGAAGTTGAAATTGATGAGCCCCTTGATTTTAAACGCAAACTTTTAGGATGGATTACTTTGATAATTTTCATTCTATGTTTTTCTCCTTATCCATTCATGCAAATAGATATTTCAGCTAAATAAATTGCTAATTTGTCAAGAAATAATTATATTTAAAAATTATTTCTGTTAATCAAACTATTACAACCACTTTTAAAAAATGCTTGACTTAATTTATATTTCCGTCTTCAAACTTTTTGGATGGAAACTTATCGGTGAAATCCCTTCAACCCTCAAAAAAAGTATTATTATCGTTGCCCCACACGCAGATTGGGTGGATTTTCCAGTAGGATTGTTTGCTCGGGCAAGTCTCAAAACAAAGGTGAGTTTTTTAGGAAAAGCTGAGTTATTCAAAGGTTCCTTTGGGTTTCTTTTCAGATGGTTTGGCGGCAAACCTGTGGATAGATTTAGTAATACTGGAATGGTTGATTCAGTGGTTGAAATGTTCAATACCAGTAAAACCCTGCACATAGCCTTAGCCCCAGAAGGTACGAGAAAAGCAGTTTCCAAGCTCAGAACAGGCTTTTATTACATTGCCTTAGAAGCAAAAATACCGATTGTGATGGTCGTTTTTGATTATCCAAACAAACGAATTATTGTTCGAGAACCGCTTATTCTATTAGGAAATGTGGAAGAAGATTTAAGAGAAATTGCCCTTTATTACAATCAGTTTAGTGGCGTAAAAAAAGAATGGATTCACAATTATTTGTTTGAAGCAGCGTAATAATTTTATTAAATTTATGCCGAACTATATGAGCGTTTTGAAGAACGATTTTCACATAGTTCTTTTTTTGTGCTAAATTATAATTGTTAAGTGATTGGACAAATTTATTCATGGCATGACTAAACTCATAAACTATTGATAATGAACAAGTTATTATAAGTCATGCCATGAGTATTTTACTAATTAATTTCATCTTAGCACTTATCATTAATTAACTCCATAAATTCCCCCGAAACTCATGAAAAAACTATTACCATT
>JAYUIP010000177.1:0-3236 GCA_043765945.1 Arcicella sp. | reverse complement strand
GATTAATTTCAAACTTTAAAAACTCTCCCTCTGGGGGCTGGGGGGCTAATATCATGAAAAAGATTTATTACATATTGACTCTCTTGCTGTGTGTATATGTACAATCAGCAAATGCCCAAATGGGCGTAAACTCTACGGGGGCTGCCCCTGCAACGTCATCAATTTTAGATATTAGTTCAACGACAAAAGGGTTTTTAATGCCTCGGATGACCACAACTCAACGTAATGCCATACCATTTCCAGCCACTGGTCTGATGATTTTTAATACTACTACGGCTGAGATAGAAGTTCAACGGGGTTTGGGGTGGGTTGCCGCCAGTAGAATGGCAGTACCATTTTCTGTGACAGGTGCTATTAATGGATCAAGTTTAAGTTCAGGTGTCATCAATGCGTTTAATTCAGGAACAGGTCCAGCTGTTTCGG
The DNA here is from genome assembly GCA_043765945.1 of Arcicella sp. Taxonomy (GTDB): domain Bacteria; phylum Bacteroidota; class Bacteroidia; order Cytophagales; family Spirosomataceae; genus Arcicella. The sequence goes on along the minus strand of JAYUIP010000177.1, from coordinate 2,813 downwards.
GTCAAACATTAGGAGTGGGTATTGGTGCTGGATTTTTTGAAGGCGGTCCAGGGAATGGTGTTTTTGGAAAATCAAATTCAGCCAATGGAGTTTATGCAGAATCTACTTCTGGAACTGGACTATTTGCAACTTCGGCATCTGGAATTGGCGTTGACGCAATTGGTAATACACATGCTGTCCGAGGAGTTGGTAATTTGTTCGGAGTTCACGGCTCGGTACCCGTTGCTGGAATAGGTACATACGGAGAATCTAATGGGGGTACAGGAGTTTATGGTAAGACTCTAACGGGTGGCAGAGGTATATGGGGAGAAGCAGTTTCGGGAATAGGTGTTCGTGGGCAAAGTGCCTCTGGAATTGGAGGTGTTTTTTCCAGTGCTTCTGGAATACCATTAGCTATTGACGGAGTTGGCTCTACAAATACGACAACAAGTTCAATAAACCCTCTTTTAAGAATAAGTATGACAGACGATAATAATTTTGGATGGGTTAGGTTTGAAAATTCAACGGCGGCAAGAAGTTTTTCTCAGCGATTTGATTTATTCAGTCCAACAGCATCGAGTAATAGTTTTGCTCTTTATTATGGTACAGACCAACTTTTTACGGTGAGAGGGAATGGTAATTTTGGCTTAAATGTAAGTAATCCATTAGATTTATTACATCTTACTCCTATTACAGCCACTGGTGATGTTTTTGCAAGAATATCTTCAAATACGGGTTTCACAGGATTAAGATTAGATAACAATACGGGTGATTATCAGCTATTTTCTAATGAATTTGGAGGATTGTTTTTAGATTATTCCACCAATAATTACGCTACTCGCACGGGTATTATTGCCTTTGCTCCTAATGCTTCAAACTTTGAAATGCGTCCCGCCATAACTAATAATGTTTTCTTGGGAACAAGTGCTTTCCGTTGGCGAGAAATATGGTCACAGAATGCCCTCAACACCTCATCTGACCGTCGTTTGAAGAAAAACATTAATGAAATCAAATACGGTCTGGATGAAGTAATGAGACTTCAGGCTGTAAGTTATAACTGGAAGGATAATGATGATAAAAAGCTTCAATTAGGATTTATTGCCCAAGATGTTGAGAAAATTGTTCCTGAAATCGTAACAAAATCGGGTATTTCCGATGAAGAATTTGAGCGTCTTGAAAAGAAAGGAGAGAAAGTCACAGACACCTACGGAATGCAATATACTGGTTTGATTCCAGTGTTGGTAAAGGCAGTGCAAGAACAACAAAAAGTGATTGAAGACAAAGCAATCAGAATTAGTCAGTTGGAAAACAAACTCCAAAAAATGAGCGATTTAGAAGCACGTTTGAATATGATTGAGGCTTTAATGAATAATCAAAAATCAGAGGTTCGCACGAGTGTAAATGATAAGTAATTAGAAATATATCACAAACACCAAAATTGTCTGAATTGGGATTCTTAGGATTAATGGATTTCTTGGATTTTCTATCGAACTCCAATCCCAAAAATCCATAAATCTGACGAATCCGAATTCAGACGGGGTCGCCCAGACAAAATTTTTATTTTTAAACTCAACAATCATGAAAACTTACTTTTTTTCTCTCTTAATATTTTGCAGTATTTTGTCATGTTCTAAATCCAGTGACCCAACACCCGCAGGTACGAGTTATGTCTCCATGAAAATCAATGGTGTGGAATGGAAAAGTAGCATTGGAGCTGGGGCGATTTCATCGGGCAGTTTTTCGGGTACGGGAGCTTTGGAAGTTACTGGCGGAAAAGAAATTGTTGCTATGACTTTGATTAATTGCACAAACGTTGCATCGGTTTACAAGTTTGAAGAAACCAACGACCGTATTTTTCAATTTACCAGACAAGCCTCAAAAGTAAATTATTTTATCGGTAAAGATTCAAAAGGTTCTTCGGGAATATTTACGATAACTAAAACGAAGGTCTTAGGAACACTAACGGCTGCCAATGCTACTTTCTCGGGCACTGCCAATGGTTCAGATGGGAGTAAATTAGTGATTACGGAGGGGAAGATTGTGAATGCTGGGGTAGAGTAACTCTTTGAAAGTCCTTCATAAAAGTGTAGATATTTACATTTATTCGTACGAGTTTGTATTTTTTACTTTTTCAAATGAAAAGAGACGTTGAAAATTCAACGTCTCTTTTTGATTTATTTATTTTGCTCTTTCTGAAATTTCTCCATAATTTCTTTTGGCAAGCCATATTTTTAAAAGTTTCTTTTGCTCGTTCTAATTTCTCTTTGAAAAGAACTTGATTTTCTAAATAATCAAGTGCGGGATTATAGGTAGCCTTCGTAAAAGTATAACCTGACTGAGTATTTTTAGTTGCTGTTTTCATGATACTAAACTAATTAATCTTTTTGTGAAATCAAAAGCCCCTCAATAATCAAATTGAAGGGCTTTCTGTAATTCATTACCTCGAAAGATACAAATTTCGTTCTCCGTAAACCTTTCGGAAGAAGTCATCTTTTAAGGAATCTATGAAGTAAATTGCTTCACCCGTTGATTTCATCTCGGGTCCTAATTCCATGTTTACATTCGGGAATTTGTTGAACGAGAATACTGGAATCTTTATTGCCCAGCCTTTCTCTTTGGGTTGGAAATCGAAGTCTTTCAATTTTGCCCCCAACATCACCTTCGTGGCGTAATTCACGTATGGTTCTTGGTAGGCTTTACAGATAAATGGTACCGTTCGTGATGCCCTCGGATTGGCTTCGATGATATACACCACTTCGTTTTTTATGGCAAATTGGATGTTCAATAAACCGACCGTTTTTAGAGCCAAAGCAATCTTTTTGGTATGGTCTTTT
>JAYUIP010000176.1:0-3237 GCA_043765945.1 Arcicella sp. | reverse complement strand
TGACGTGAACATTTATGGCAATTTGATTGGTCATTGTGCCAGATGTACAGAACAATCCCGCTTCGTATCCAAACATCTTTGCCGTTTTTTCTTCGAGGGATTTCACGGTGTAATCTTCTTCAAAAACATCATCGCCAACTTGAGCCGAAAACATGGCTTCTAACATGGCTGGACTTGGTTTTGTGAAGGTATCACTTCTTAATTCTATGGTCATAATTGTTATTTTTTGAAGCAATTTATGTAAAAATGCTTAAATTCAGTACTTAAATTACGGAATGATTAATCTAAAAATGACAAAACCTGTATTTGTTCAAATCACAAACGATAAATCCTATCCAGAAATCTTCCGCATCAATGTCTCTACGGGTCCATTCTTGAATTTCTTCTTCCAAACGTTACTAAAAATACAACTAATAATAAAATAGAAAACGGAAAAGAGGAGCCATAGAAAATATCATTCCAACCGTTATAGATTGCATTTCTAAAAAACTCTTTATTGTTCAAAATCTTCGTATTCTAATGTCGTAAAACTCCAATCTGTATTGTTGTATAGAATGACTAAAAATTAAATATGAAAACTGCAATTGCGGTTAATGCGGTTCATAAATAGTATTTACCATTTTATCTTTTAATGATAACAGGTAAGTTTATCTTTGCCATATGAAACCAAGAATCACCATTGAATATTGTCCAAAATGCCGTTGGCTGATGCGTTCGGCATGGTTGGCACAAGAATTATTGACTACTTTTGAAGAGGATTTATTGGAAGTAAGTCTCCGCCCGAGTGAAGTATCAGGGCGTTTTCAAGTCAATTTGAACGACCAACTCATCTTCGACCGCAAGCGTGAAGGACATTTTCCCGAAGCCAAAGAATTGAAGCAGATTGTGCGGGATATTGTGTGTCCAGAGCGGAGTTTAGGGCATTCAGATAAGTAGTAATGCTCGAATAAAATCATATATTTGGAACACCTCAACTCAACAAACGTGCAAAAGAGAGTCTTGGTAAAGCAAAATTTTTAGAAGGTTTTGGTTCGAAAATCTTTCACTAATAATACATAAAAACAGTACATAAAATTCATGGAAAATCAAGAAAAAAAGAAGCCTTTCAATATTCAAGATATTAATGTAGAAAAATTGCGTAAAGCCGTAAGTTTGCCCAAGCACATTCTCAATAAATTTGAACAAATCAATCATACTACTGCGGGCAAAAGAGGACTAACGGCTGAACAAGTTACCACGATTATTTGCCGAGAAAATCCACAATTATTGGAAATGGTTGAGATAAAGGAAATCATCGTGGCATGGAATACTGACCGTCGAGATTTGAAGGAATATAGGCGGAGGGAACGCATGGCAAAAAGAGGAATATTTGAAAATTACTGATTCGAAGATTTTGTATTTAGAGTATGCTAAGAGGTTTTTGGATAAGCAAAACAAACTAATGCGAGAGAATTCAAAATTACTCACTAAACTCATAGCTATAAAACCACAATTTACCTCAAAATGAATGAACCAGTTTATGATGTAAAGTATTCTACATCGAATAATCAGTATGTTTTTGAAAGTGTGGGTAAGAATGGAACGATTATCCAAGTAGTACAACTCGTTCAAATGCATGATAGTGTGTACAATTTAGGCTTTGGCGATTTTAATCCGATTACTGGACAGGTTAATGATGATGTAAAATCAGAAAATGGTGATATGGTCAAGGTGCTTGCAACCGTTTTAAATATTGCGAATCAATTTCTGACAGAAAATAATCCAATGACGTCAGCCCACGAGAAAGAAACTTCAAACGCTGTTGCATCAATCAAACAGATTGATTTAACGAAACTCTGATTCGTGCCTTGCAATGATAGGAAATTAAACATTTTGTGTTCACAGTACTTCCCAGAGGGATTTTTTGATAAGCGTGGCTTGGGGAGAATTGAGCAACTGCGGGAACTACTTTTTTGAATTTATATCTCTTTCCTAAATCCAACAACGAGCGGATGCTCTACGAAGTTTTAGGTCGTAGCGGACGCTACGACCAGACACATTGCTGATAATCGCTGTATATCGCAATTATCCAAACAATGTTTAGTAAAAGTATAATTGAGATTATCGTAGTTCTGAATTTCTTCAAACGAGTTTGAAGAAATGTCGTTTACAGTTTTGAGATTTACACAGCTACTTACCATCAGCGAAAACGCTAAAATAATAAGATTAGGAGTTTTAAAAATTTTAAGCATGACTTTCGTTGTTTAAATGTTAAATAATAATATTTTACTCAAACGTCTATAAAACCTTGTTAATCTCCAAAGCTATCCAAATAAATTAACCAAAAATCTTATTATTCGGTAAACCCCACAAAAAAAGGAGCAATCTCTTGCTCCTTTTCGTAAAAATTCACTCCTAAAACCCCTACCTCATCAAAGTCATACTCCGCACAAATTCCTTCCCATTAGATAGCCTAACCATATAGAAATAAGTCCCATCTGGTAAGCCTGTTTTACCCGTTGGGTTGATGCCTTGGTTGGCGGTTCCGTCCCAGTTATTTTGGTATTCTTCTTGGGCGTAAACCAATCCTCCCCAACGGTTATAGATTTGTAGATTAATGGTTAAAGCCTTGTCTGTCAGGTCAATAACGAATAAATCATTAATGCCATCACCGTTTGGCGAGAAGCCTTCTGGAATGAAAATTTCCTTCGGTTCTTCGTTTGGTTTCTGTACGTTCAACACCCTAATCGGCGTTGGTTTTGAATCATCCGTTGGGTCATTATCACCGTCTGGATTGATGTCCATGCCATTGTTTGAAACGTCTTGCACAATCATATTTCCTGCCTTCGCCATCACGTTGGCGGAGTTATAGAAAGTATCAACTTTGGCATCCGTAAAATCAACTCTGACCACCAATTGGATGCCCTTAATCTTACTTTTCGCCAAGCTACTGAATGAATCAATCAAGAGCGTTTGGTCGGATTGTCCGTTATAATTTTTGTTCACCGTCAAGCCTTCATCCGCTTTTAACGAAACAATTTCCTTAATTTTTGCTCCTTTCGCCGTAAATACCTCATTCAGATTATCCCGTAATTGCAGTTTCTCAAAGTCAGTATTTCCTACGTTTACAACTCTGAAATCATACGTAATATCATAGATTTTACCCGATACTAACACAGGTTTCTGAGCTTCCTTACAAAGGGCAACCACTGGTTTGTTAGTCGTCAATAAACTGTCTTTTCCACAACTCGAAACGAT
>JAYUIP010000175.1:0-9000 GCA_043765945.1 Arcicella sp. | reverse complement strand
ATTATGCATGTGTATATCAGGATTTTGAAGCGGATATTTATGAGGCACTTTTTAAAGCCAAGAATTTAATTACTAAATACAAAACCTTAAATTTTGTTATTCAAGAGAAGTATTTTTATTCGCTCGCCATCATGGAAGGCGTAACTCGTTTTGCCCTTGAAAATAATTTAAGATGTAATATTTATACGGAAGTGAAAGAGAAGCTTATTCGGAAAAATGAGGCTTATTTAGTTTTGTCAGAACGATTTTTAGCGGAAATATTGAAATATTGTCAAGTCCAAAATTTTAAAATTGGGCTTGATATTGGTATCTTATCCTACAATGAAATGCCTGTAAAAGAAGTGCTTTCGGGTGGAATTACGGTTGTGACTACTGACCATTATCAATTAGGAAAAACCGCTGCCGACCTTATCCTGAATGGCAAAAAAGAACATATCCGTAATCCATTTTTGTTCATTCAAAGAAATTCTCTTTAGTGTATTGTTTCAGACTAAATTAGCACCGCACGGATTTTAATTTATGTTTTCAAATTATCTAAAAAAATCCGTTTCCAATCCGTGCGGTGCCATCACCCACGATTACGCCAATAAGAATAGAAAGGCAACCCCGTTGCCATTAATCCCAAACCAATCAAAGCCTCCTGCGGTTTTTCCATTAAGGTATTGACAATCAAGGCAATACAAAATAAAATAAAGATGGCAGGCACAACTGGATAACCAATTACTTTGTAGGGACGATGCGCATCGGGCATTTTTTTACGCAAAACAAAAACCCCAAAAGCGGTTGCTCCATAAAATATAAATGCCGCAAAAATCAACATATCCGTTAATTGGTCGAATGTGCCAGAAAGAACCAAAAATGAAGTCCACACAGCTTGAATAAACAAGGCTCTGGAAGGTGTATTGTATTTTGGATGAATGTAATCAACACTCTTGAAAAACATTTTATCATTCGCCATGGCATAAAATAATCTGGAAGCCAACAGTATGGTTGTACTCGTGCAATTGAACGTAGCTACTAAAATTAGACAAGAAATCAAAAGCCCACCCGATGAACCCAAAAAGTGGTTAACTACCGCAACCGCAGCAATGCCATTTTTCGATTCATAGATATTAATAAATTCATCAATGGGAAGAATGTAGAGATAGACAAAATTCATTAATAAGTAAATCGCCATTACGCCTAATGTTCCAAAAATTAAAGCTAAAGGTAAATTTTTTTGTGGACTCTTCATTTCACCACCAATAAATCCGACACTCGCCCAGCCTTCATAACCCCAAAAAGCACTTAAACACGCAAGTGCCAAGGCTTTAAAAAACGTTGAGCCGTTCATCGTATTTGGGTCGTATCTAACGCTATTGGTCGTGATATTATCAATGCTCCCAATGCTTGAAGTTAAGCCTAACACAATGATAATGAGCATCGCAAGTACCATTAAAGCTGTTAGAACCCTACTCAAATTTTCGCCTAACTTTAATCCTCGATAATTAAAATAAGTTAGCGAAAAAATTAAGGAAATGGCTACAATTTTAACACTTAAATTATCAAGGAGGTGTAAGCCAAAAAAGCTCAAATCAGCTAAGGTTTTTGGGGTATCTGGAAAGACAATCAGGCTGTTTAATGATTGGGCAAAAACGTAGGCGATGGAAGCAATTGAGGCAGTTCGGATAACGGCAAAGTTCGTCCACCCAAAAAGAAAGGCGAAAAAGCGGTTGTAAATTTTGCGAAAATAGACAAATTCTCCACCCGAATCTGCGAGCATACTGGCAACTTCTGCATTGGAAAGTGTTCCTGCCAAGCTAATCAAACCCGCTAATAACCAAGCGATTAGCACTAAAATGGGCGATTGTAATTCTGCCGACATCGCAGCAACTTTTTTGAAAACACCCGTTCCAATCACGGAACTGACAATGAGAACAATGGCGGAGGTCAATCCAATGGAGCGAACTAATGTCCCTTGATTTTCAGAAGATTTTTGCATGAAGTGGTATGCTAAGTTTTTTGAATTATACGACAAATTATGAATTTATTGGGGTTTTACAAAACTCATTTTGGCAATCTTCCCAAACTGAAATTACTCAATTCTCTTAACTCAATTATTCTCAATCCTAAAAACAGATGTTTGTATAACACAAAATACTATAAAATAAATTTATAATAATATCAACACTTATTTTCGATAATTAATCTATTATTACGTATCTTTGTAACTACTTATCAACACTCATAAAAATCAATCTATGAAAAAATTACTACCCCTCATCTTCATTTTATTTGCACTCACTGCCACTGCTCAAAAAATAAATGAGTCTTTTAAGTTTCATATTAAGCCCGCAATTTCTAAGATTGAAATTGATGGAATCTTAGATGATGAGGCTTGGAAAAATACTGAGGTAGCCAGAGACTTTTGGCTCTACTTCCCCACAGATACGGCAAAAGCCAATAACAAAACGGAAGTCCGTCTGACGTTTGATGATAATTATCTTTATGTATCAGCCATTTGTTTCAAAGCTAATGATGGAAAATCTGCTACAGTTGAGTCGATGAAAAGGGATTTCTCTTTTAGATATAACGAATGTTTTCAAGTTATTATAGAACCTTTTAATGATTTGACGAACGGCTTTATTTTTGGCGTAAATGCGGCTGGAGCTCAATCAGAAGGACTTATTGCGGAAGGTCAAATTCAAAACTTGAATTGGGACAATAAGTGGGCTTCTCAAACCAAATATCTTGCCGACCGTTGGATTGTGGAAATGGCAATTCCTTTCAAGACCTTGCGATATAAGAAGGATGTCTCAAATTGGGGTATCAATTTTATTCGTAATTACCCTAATCAAAGAGAGATTTCTGCTTGGACAAAAATACCAATACAATTAAATCCGTTCTCATTGGCTCATACGGGCGTGTTGGCGTGGGAAAATCTCCTTCCTTCTCCCAAAGTCAATATTTCTGTTATTCCGTTTATTCTTGGAGGTATTAATAAAGATTTCCTAAAAAACACAGATGCAACATTCAGAAAAGATTTTGGAGGAGATGCTAAAATCGCCCTTTCATCGGCTCTGAATCTGGATTTAACGGTGAATCCAGACTTTTCGCAGGTAGACGTGGATAGACAAGTGACTAATTTGAGTCGCTTTGAATTATTCTTTCCAGAGCGTCGTCAGTTCTTTTTAGAGAATGCTGATTTATTTAACAATTTCGGATTAAGCAATCTCCGTCCTTTTTTCTCCCGAAGAATTGGCTTGGGCGTTCCCATAACATATGGAGCAAGAGTGAGTGGGAAATTGAATAGTAATCTTCGTATTGGGGCAATGAATATACAAACGAGATCAATTGATAGTGTTTACTTTAATCCCGACAGTAAAACTATTATCTCACAACCAGGTCAAAATTTTTCGGCGTTGGTTCTTCAACAAAAAATCTTTAAACGTTCAAATCTCGGATTGATGTTTTTGAACAAAGAATCATTGAATTTTGATGATAAGAAGAATGATGGATTTTCCAATTATAATAGAAATCTTGGGATTGAGTATAATTTAGCTTCTGCCAATAACTTGTGGACGGGAAAGGCGATGGTTTCAAAGTCCTTTAGTCCGAACATCACCGAAAAGGACTATATGCAAGTTTATAATCTGAAATACACTCCTTTTCACTGGATTATAGATTTACAGCACGAAAATGTAGGAATTAATTACAACCCAGAAGTAGGGTATATTCAACGTGCAGGGTATTATCGTTTTGCAGCCAATGAAATTTCTTATCTTTATTATCCAAAAAACCCCTCAAGTAAATTCCAATATCTTGCTCTTTCTTACTTAGGAGATTATTATTGGAATTCTAACGGTGAATTGACTGATGCAGTTAACGCCCTTTTCTATCAATTCCAGACGAAAGGTCTCAGCTTATTTAATATCGGTTTCCAAAGTTTATATTTTAAACTTCAAGGAGATTTTGATCCAACCAATAAGAGAAGTCCAGATGTGTTAAAATTTGGTAGTGAGCATCGGTATAATAATGTAGCATTTGAATATTTTTCAACCCCACGCAAAAAATACACTACTAACTTTTCTGGTTCTTACGGAGGATATTTTGGCGACGGACAGCTATTGAATTTATCCACAATATTAGGATATCGTTTTCAACCCTACGTAAATATTTCAGCCAATATAAATTATGTAAATATTAGTGGTGTGAAAGTACCTACTGGTGGGGGAATAGAAAAAATTGTGAAAACAGATTTTTGGCTTGTAAGTCCGAAAATTGATATAACCTTTTCAAACAAATTATTCTGGACGACTTTCATACAGTACAATGAGCAAGTGCAAAATGTAAATATCAACAGCCGTGTTCAATGGAGATATAAACCTGCCTCAGATATTTTCTTGGTTTATTCAGATAATTACATACCTGGCAGTTTAAATACCAAAAATCGTGCGGTGGTTCTGAAAATGACTTATTGGTTGAATCTGTAAAGAATTTATAATTAAAAGTGAATAGGTAATAGTTAGTTTTGGATTAATTTTACAATCAAATAAACCCAATACTAACTTGTCAGCGTTTTTATATAATCTTTCCATTTATACCTACCATTTCATTATTTGGATAGTTAGCCCTTTTAATAAGAAGGCAAAATTATGGATAGATGGAAGAAAGGGATTAGGGATTAGGGACTGGGGATTAGAAAAGCAAACAAGCCAATCCCCAACCTCTAACCCTCAAACAGCTTGGTTCCACTGTGCCTCTCTCGGTGAATTTGAACAAGGACGACCCGTACTTGAAAAATTTAAAGAGACTTTTCCTGATTATAAAATCGTTCTGACTTTCTTCTCGCCCTCTGGTTATGAAGTGCGTAAAAACTACGCAGGGGCTGATTTTATCTGTTATTTACCTTCCGACACGCCCACAAATGCACGACACTTTATTGAAAAAATAAATCCATCCATTGCCTTTTTTGTAAAGTATGAATTTTGGTATAATTACCTCCGAATTCTCCACGAAAAACAAATTCCTGTCATTTCATTCTCCGCTATTTTCAGACCTGACCAAGTATTTTTTCAATGGTATGGTGGATTTCATCGAAATATTCTCACGTATTTTGACCATATTTTTGTTCAGAACCAAACCTCTTTCAATTTGTTGCAAAGTGTTGGTATTCAGAAGGTTACCATCGGTGGTGATACTCGTTTCGATCGTGTTGTAGAGATTGTTAAAAAATCTTACAAACATCCCATGGTGGGATTATTTAGAGCCGATAAGCCTTTGTTAATCATTGGTTCATGTTGGCAAGAAGATTTTGCGGTAATTGCTCCTTTTTTGAATAATTTTACGAAAGAATTGAAAGTAGTAATCGCCCCACATGAGATAAATAAAAAGGAAATCGAAAGTTGGATAGAAGTTTTAAAAGGAAAAACTATTAGATATTCAGAAATTGCAGAACTTGAATTTGATTATGAAGAACCCTTTCGATATAAAACGTTAATAATTGATAACATCGGTATGCTTTCTGACCTTTATAAAGAAGCTGATTTTGCGTGGATAGGAGGGGGTTATGGCAAAGGATTACACAACATTTTGGAAGCTGCAACGTATGGATTGTCGATTTTTTTTGGCAATAAAAACTATAAAAAATTTCAAGAAGCCGTTGATTTAGAGCGACTTACGGGAGCAAAAGCTATTAATGATACAGATGAATTTAGCTTAGAATTTAAGAAATTATATGATAATTTGATTTTAAGAAAACAGAAATCAAACATTATTAAAAATTATGTTCAAGACAATTTGGGGGGGACGGATAAGATAATTGAGTACGTAAAAAACTGTAACCCGAACTTTCCAGTTCGATTATAAGAACTCAGAATTGAAAAGTTCGGGTTACATAAAAATATGAAAGGATTAGTGATGCGTTCGACAGGTTCCTGGTATGAGGTTTTAGACGAAAATAAACATACTTGGAAGTGCCGTTTGAGAGGAAAATTTAAAATAAAAGGACTCAAAACCTCCAACCCGATTGCGGTGGGAGACAGGGTGCTTTTTGACATTGAAGACAAGATTGAAAATACGGGAATTATCCATGATATAACGCAAAGAGAAAATTATATTATTCGTAAATCTGTCCATAAAACCGCTCACGGGCATATTTTAGCGGCAAATCTCGACCAAGCCATTATTATTATCACCCTAAATTTTCCAAGAACTTCTTTGGGTTTTTTGGATAGATTTTTGGTTTCGGCAGAGTCGTTTAGAATACCGACAATCATTGTTTTCAATAAAATAGACTTGCTTTCGGATGAGGATAACGAATGCATGATTGACTTGGCAACGATGTATCATGAAATTGGTTATCCCTCCGTTTTTACTTCCGCAACTACTGGAAAAGGCATTCAACAATTTGAGGATATTTTGAAGGATAAAATTTCTCTAATTTCAGGGCATTCGGGTGTAGGGAAATCCACTTTGGTCAATCAAATTGCTCCTGATTTAGATTTAAAAACCAAGGAAATTTCTACTTTTGCCAATAAAGGTGTACACACAACGACCTTTTCAACGATGTTTGAAATTTCTGAGAATTCCTACATTATTGATACGCCAGGGATTAAAGAATTGGGTTTAATTGATATTGAAAAAGCTGAACTTTCTCACTTTTTCCCAGAGATGCGAGCGTTGCTAAACAAGTGCAAATATCATAACTGCAAACACATTAATGAACCGCAATGTGCTGTGATTCGGGCAGTTAAAGAAGGAGAAATACAGGCAAGTCGGTATTCGAGTTATTTGAGTATGATGGATGATGATGATAATCGAAGGTAGGGGAATGGGGATTGAGGGAATTAGCGATTAGGGGGTATGGGCGTGTAGCATACTTACACGAAAATAACTTGTACGAAATGGGCGTATGCGATACGCCCCTACAAAAATTAGGACAGATAATTATTCACAAAATCAACAAACCAAACACTTCCCCACATGAAAAAACTATTTACCACTATCACGTTGCTTTCTGTTTTTGGATATATTCAAGCTCAACCCAAGCCAGAAACCTCTGCCAAAGACGATAGAAGTTCTTTGATGTCGATCCCTTTTAACCCTGACAGTCAGGTAGTTACGAACCATATTACCACCATCAAAGGTCAAAAAGTACCTTTCGTTGCCACTACGGGAACTATGCCAGTTTGGGATGAAGAAGGCAAAGCTATTGCTGGGTTGTTTTATACGTATTATGAACGTTCGGATGTAAAAGACAAAGTAAATCGTCCTTTGATAATTTCTTTCAATGGCGGTCCAGGGTCGGCTTCGGTTTGGATGCACATCGCCTACACAGGGCCACATTTGCTCAATATTGACGATGAAGGCTACCCAATTCAACCCTACGGAATCAAAGAAAACCCTTATTCCATTCTTGATGTTGCAGATATTGTCTTTGTAAATCCTGTCAATACGGGCTACTCTCGGGCGACCATAAAAGAAGGACTTGCCACAAAATTCTTTGGGGTAAATGCGGACATTAAATACTTGGCAGATTGGATTGGTACTTTCGTAACTCGCACCAATCGTTGGGCATCGCCGAAGTATCTGATTGGTGAAAGTTATGGTACTACTCGGGTTTCTGGATTGGCTTTGCAATTGCAAAATAATCAGTGGATGTATCTGAATGGCGTTATTTTAGTTTCGCCCACAACTTTGGGAATTGAACGTGGCGTGGCTTCGGATGCTGCCCTTCGATTGCCTTATTTTGCGGCAACGGCTTGGTTTCACAAGATGCTACCCCCTGATTTACAACAAAAAGACCTGACCGATATACTACCAGAAGTAGAGAATTTTACGATGAATGAATTATTGCCAGCTATTAGTAAAGGTGGATTTTTGGAAGAACAAAAACGCAAGGAAATGGCAACAAAAATGGCACGATATTCGGGGATTTCTGAGAAGGCAATTTTGCAAAATAATTTAGACGTGCCAGAGGATTTTTTCTGGAAAGAATTACTGAGAGATAAAGGATTTACCGTCGGACGATTGGATTCACGTTATAAAGGACTTGACCGTCAAGATGCAGGTATGCGACCCGATTTCAACTCTGAATTGACTTCTTGGCTACATTCATTCACACCTGCCATAAATATTTATCTTCGTAATCAACTCAATTATAAGACCGATTTGAAATATAATATGTTCGGACCCGTGAATCCCTGGGACAGAACGAATGATAAAACTGGTGAAAATCTTCGACAAGCAATGGCTCAAAATCCGTATTTGCAAGTGATGGTTCAGTCGGGATATTACGATGGTGCTTGTGATTATTTCAACGCTAAATATAATATGTGGCAAATGGATCCGAGCGGTAAATTGAAGGACAGAATGTCATGGAAAGGCTATCGAAGTGGACACATGATGTATTTAAGGAAAGAGGATTTAGAGAAAGGGAATGAAGATATTAGGCAATTTATTAAGCAATCAACGCCAAAAGTTGGACAACCTGCGAAGTATTAGGTTTTTCAATGTTAGGTTTTCGATGTTTGTTAAAATACTGTGAATTTAAACCTTGAACCCCTTTTAGATGTAATCTATCTTATCTCTTACTCGCTGTTATTGACCTTTACAAAAAATAAATATCATGTTAAAAAATATCATTTTAGCCTTTACATTACTTATTTCTCAAAGTGTTAATGCCCAAACCAAAGGCATTAAATTTGTAAAAACCAATCTCAAAAATACCTTTGAAATGGCTCAAAAGCAAAATAAACCTGTTTTTGTGGAGATTTACGCCATTGGTTGTCCGCATTGCGAAAGTTTCAAAAAAACCTTCGATACTAACCCAAACGTTGGGACGTATTTCAATCAAAAATTTGTTTCTTATCAAGTGGAAGTCAATTCGCCCGAAGGTCGTGAGTTTCGGAAGAAGCATAATATTTATGTGCTTTCAACGCCCATGATGTCGTTTTGGGATAAGGACGAAAATTTGATGCACATTCAAGTGTCGGGCGATGAGCAAAATAATGAGAAATC
>JAYUIP010000174.1:0-3246 GCA_043765945.1 Arcicella sp. | reverse complement strand
CAACAATAAACGAACAGGTTTTTCCTTACTTGCATAATACGCTAAAATCATTACGACAATACAAGCGGCGTAAGGTAATAAATCCCAAACGTAGCCACTGTACAAAGAATTAACGATTAAAATAATCGCAAAAGCAACGAACGGTACAATGATAATTAGAATCTTTTTGAGGGATTGTGAAGGATTAAAATTACTTATGGAAGCCGTCCAGCGACCAATCATCATACTTCCCCAAAACAACGAAACGAATTTTGAAATTTGAGAAGCATCTAAGCCTTCGGTTTTCTTCAAATATTCCCCTAAATTTGAACCAATCGTTACCTCCACACCCACATACACAAAGATGGCGGTCATACCCAAAATGGCTTGCGGATAACTCAAAACCGACTTCGCATTTTCAATTGTCCCAACCTTCGTAACGACTGAATAAATCACATAGCCAACAATTAAAATTAACATTAAAATGAAGGTGAACATGATGGCAGTTTCAATGGAAAATGCAACGGCAACACCTACGCACAAAGCCAAAAAAGCCAGCGGTAACCCAATCACTTCATTACTTACTTGAACATCTTCATCGTTCTTAATTTGAGGTAGTTTTGAACGCCAAAAGAATAATGCCATTAACGCAAATAATGCCCCTAAGATTAGATAGGGACCTTTTACGTCCTCAATTGAAGCATTAGCAGCGGCATCTTTCGAGATTGAACCAAAGATGGCGAACGACACCAAAGCGGGTCCGATTGTACCACCAATATTATTAACGGCACCGCCTAAATTAATCCGTTGAGCACCCGTTTCAGGAGGTCCGAGTGCAATCATAAAAGGCTGAGTGGCAGTTTGTTGTAAGGAGAAACCAAGTCCCACGATGAATAAACCTCCTAATAACAATGGATATGAAGCAGTTTGAGCCGCAGGATAAAACAATAAGGTTCCAACGGCTGAAATCAACAAGCCAATTACGATACCGTTTTTATAGCCAATTTTATTAAGAATATCGCCGCCCATTAAACGTGAAAAAGCCAAATAAAGAATTGAGCCAATGAAATAAGCTGCATAAAAAGCAAAATCAACCAATTGGGCTTGGGTTTGAGTGAGAACAAACTTGTCTTTGAATAGTGGAATCAAAATTCCGTTGGAAGCCGCCACAAAACTCCAAAAAAACCATACGGTCATGAGCGTGTAAAGGGCAGATTGATTACTTTTAACTGTTTCTTGTGCCATACGAAATAAAATTTTAGGGTTTGGTTAACTGTACAATGATTGAATAATTGAATGATATTCGGGGTGCGTAACCTGAATGAGTGCAATACAAAACTCAAAAGATCAATTGATTAAGTCTCAAATCTAACATTTTCAAAGCAAAAATTGTGCTTTTCTTTGATTAGTTACTTGTTAATATTCATCAATTATCGGTAATTAATTGCTTGATATTCAGCCAATTAATTGAAAATCAAGTAGTTAATTAGAATAAAATTTTCAAAATTTTGGGTAAAATTATAACGAAAAAACCTTTGAATAATAACATGATACTAAATAAGCCTGTAAGGCTTAAATGTGATTAACCGTAGGTACAACCTACGGAGTAAATGCTTAAAGAATAGACATTACCCTGAAAGGGTAAAATAGATTATTCAGAATTATTTAACCCTTTCAGGGTTATTTCTTCTACTTTATATTTCCGTAGGTTGTACCTGCGGTTATTCACATTTAAGCCCTTCGGGCTTTTGTAACAATGATTAACCAGTAACCAACCCATGCCTTTAGAACAAACTTTCCGTTGGTTCGGAACCAATGACCCAGTTCCTTTATCGCACATACGTCAGGCGGGTGCGACTGGCATCGTAACTGCCCTTCATCATTTGCCCAATGGCGTGATTTGGACGCTTAATGAAATTCAGAAACGTAAGCTTGAAATCGAAAATGCCGGACTGAAATTTTCAGTAGTCGAGAGCGTACCCGTACATGAGGACATCAAAAAAAGGTCTGGAAATTATCGTCAGTATGTTGAAAATTATAAGACTTCTTTGTTGAATTTGGGTAAGGCTGGCATTGATACCGTTTGCTATAATTTCATGCCCATTTTAGATTGGACTCGTACGGATTTAGACTTTGCCTTGCCTGATGGTTCAACCGCTTTGCGTTTTGATGCTACAGAATTTGCGGCTTTTGAAATGCATATCTTGAAAAGACCAAACGCTGAAGAAAATTATACGGAACTTCAATTATCCAAAGCCAAAGAATGGTTTGTAAAGTCCTCAGAATCAGTCAAAAACAAGTTAATCCGTAACATTATTTCGGGCTTACCAGGCAGTGAAGAGAGTTTTACGGTAGAAGAATTTGCGACGGTTTTGCGTGGATATGAAGGCATTGGAGACACAGAATTACGGAATAATCTCTACGATTTTCTCCGTGAAATTACGCCCATTGCCGAAGAGGCAGGCATAAATTTAGCCATTCATCCCGACGACCCACCTTATGCAATTTTGGGTTTACCTCGTGTCGTTAGCACAGAATCTGATGCCATAAAAATCCTCGAAGCCTACGAAAGTGCCAATAATGGTTTGTGTTTTTGTACGGGTAGTTATGGCGTTCGTCCAGACAATAATTTGGTTGGAATGGTCGAACGCATGGGCAACAAAATCAACTTTATTCATTTAAGAGCCACCAAGAGAGATGCCGAAGGAAATTTCCACGAAGCTGATCATTTGGAGGGAGACGTGGATATGTATGGCGTGATGAAAGCCTTAATTTTAGAACAAAAAAGCAGAATAGAATCAGGTAGAAAAGACTATCGCCTGCCCTTCCGCCCCGACCACGGACACCGAATGTTGGACGACCTAAATCCAGAAAAAAGAACAAACCCAGGCTACACAGCCATCGGACGCTTACGAGGTTTGGCGGAGTTACGAGGCTTGGAAATGGGGATTCTGAGGGGACTCGCCTGATAGCACACGGATTAAATGGATTAGACACGGATTTACTCAAATTTTCTACTAAATAAAAAATCTGCGTAAATCTGCGTTGCCAAAGGCATCTGCGTTATCTGCACGGTCCGCCGTTGCGGTGCCATCCACACTTGCCGTTATCATTTTATTTTTTTAGATTTGGGATTGATTAAATTGAAAAAAACGCAATGAGCTTTCTTTCCGTTTGCTTCGAGATAATTAATCCCACATCTTACGAAATAATACCGATTCCAACATGAAAGTTTATACTTCCGAACCTTTCCAAATCATCTATTCA
>JAYUIP010000173.1:0-1007 GCA_043765945.1 Arcicella sp. | reverse complement strand
ACCGTTACCACCAAGAATACCGTTGTGGCAGTCATTACGGTACGACTCATCGTGTGATTAATTGACTGGTTGATGGTTTTAATCATCAATTCTTTATTTGATAAGTCTGCATCGATACCGATTTCCTCACGAATACGGTCAAACACTACCACAGTATCGTTAATTGAGTAACCAATTACAGTCAAAACTGCCGCAATAAATACCTGATCAACTTCCAATTCAAAACCGAATAAACGAGAGATTCCAACCATTCCTAATACCACAAGAACATCGTGAACCAAGGCTACAATACCGCCCAATGAATATTGCCATTTACGGAAACGCAGTAAAATATAAATAAAGATGGCAACGAGTGCGTAAAGAATTGAGACGAATGATTGTCTCAAAATATCATCGGCAATGGTTGCTCCAACTTTCGATTCTGATACGATAACTGGTTTTGCATCGGCAAATTTCTGTAATCCTGCCTCAACGGCTGAACGTACTTTTTGGTTTGCTGCGGCACTTTCATCTTCTACTAAATAGGCAGTTGTAATCTTCAATTTGGTTGGACCGTTGAATGTTTTTACTTCCACACCAACGCCTTCAAAACTGTTTGCCAAGGCATCTTTTACGGTTCCTGCCTCAATGGTTTTGTTCATTTCAACTACGTAAGAACGACCACCTTTAAAATCTAAGCCTAAATTAAAACCTCCTTGCATCACCAATACGATAATACCAATGGCAATTAATGACCATGAGAATACGTAAGAATATTTACGTTTTCCGATAAAATCAAAGTTGAAGTTCTTGAAAAGGTCTTTTGAAATAAACGTCTCGAAAGTCATTTCTTTCTCTTTACCCGCTGCAATGGCACGTTTTGCCATCCAATCAACCATGATATGAGAGATATAAACCGAAGTAAATACCGAAGTAACTAAACCGATACAAAGCGTTACACCAAAACCTTTTACAGAACCCGAACCGAAGATAATTAAGATTATACCAATCAAAATTGTGGTAACGTT
>JAYUIP010000172.1:0-1009 GCA_043765945.1 Arcicella sp. | reverse complement strand
TTTTTAGTTCGTAATTTATTTCGGAAATAGGTTTATATTTACTCATGGCATGACTAATCGCTTAAATTTTTGACAATAAAACAAATCAATTAGTCATGCCATGAATTTTTTCTCAATTATCTTTACCCTTGATTTTGTTACAGAAATCAAGGGTATTTTTTTAACTAAACAATCTGATCATGCCTTTTGAAATTGAAAGAAAATATTTAGTGAAACACGACCTTTGGAACAATCTCGAAAAACCCAAAGGTGAATATTACCGTCAAGGTTATATTGTGAACGAAAAAACAAAAACGGTTCGTGTGAGAGCCACTGAAAATCAGGGGTTTATCACGATAAAGGGTAAGACCGATAACCCTGCCATAAAACCTGAATATGAATATCAAATACCGAAAGAAGAGGCAATAGAATTATTAAATGGTTTCACGGAAAATAATATCGAAAAAATACGTTTTAAGATTGAATACGAAGGGAAAATATGGGAAATAGATGTTTTTCATGGAAATAATCAAGGCTTAATTGTTGCTGAAATTGAATTAAAATCATTCGAAGAATCGTTTCATATTCCTGATTGGATTGACTATGAGGTTACCCACGAAGACAAATATTTTAATGCCAGTTTATCAAAAAATCCTTTCAAAGGTTGGTAAATTTTAAGGTTAATTTACGAAGAAATTCACATGAAAATATTACTAATAGAAGACGAACCCAAAACGCTTCAATCGCTCCGACAGGGTTTGGAAGAGAACGGTTTTGAGGTTGATATTGCCTACGATGGCATGATTGGGAAGCACCTTGCCAAGAAAAATCAGTATCAAATCATCGTTTCTGATATCATTATGCCAGGAATTAATGGTTTGCAAATGAGCAAAGAATTACGTCAAGAAGGCATCACTACGCCCATTTTAATGCTTACCGCTCTGGGTAGTATCGAAGAAAAATTGATGGGCTTTGATGCGGGGGCAGATGATTATTTAGTGAAACCATTCGACTTTTTAGAACTCTTGGC
>JAYUIP010000171.1:0-1010 GCA_043765945.1 Arcicella sp. | reverse complement strand
CATTCTTTATCAAGATAATCAGCAACTTTTTCAATATTTAGCTTAGCTTTTTCAGAAAAAATAATGGTAAAATTCATAGTCCATATTTTGTAAAAATTTCCTGATAAGTATAGGTTCTACCAGCCTCAATATCCTCAATTCCTTCTTTAATTTCAGCTTTATCGTTTTCTGAAAGCTCATCCCAGAAATCTGTATTAGTGCTGACACTTTTACCCAATAGAGTTTTCATAGCGTTCAATACATCATCATCCTGCAGATGGTCAATGAGTATGTGTAATTCCGACTTAAGTTGTAATGTGCTCATTTTGATATGATTTTTTTGTAAAAATAGCCAAAATTATTAATAAATCATCTACCCCACCAACTCCTTCAAATCCTCATCATTTAATTGTTTCCTTACGTCTGCCATTAACAAAAAGCGGGTATAAAGTTTATCTAATTCTGGCTTTTCAAAATCAAATCCAATCAATTGCAAACGGTGACGAAGGGCAGCACGTCCCGAACGAGAGGTCAAAACAATGGCTGATGAAGGCACGCCCACATCTTCTGGTTTCATAATTTCGTAGGTCTCTGAATGTTTCAAGAAACCGTCTTGATGAATCCCTGACGAGTGTGCGAAGGCATTTGCTCCCACGATTGCCTTGTTGGCTTGCACGGGCATTCCCATCATGTTTGAAACCATCGTTGAGAATGGATACAACATCTGGGCGTTAATATCAGTATGAAAACCTAAATCTTTATGAATATTCAAAATCATGGCAACTTCTTCCAAGGATGTATTTCCAGCCCGTTCGCCAATACCATTTATTGTCACTTCTACCTGTCTCGCACCTGCCTGGATTCCTGCAATGGTGTTGGCAGTGGCAAGTCCTAAATCATTATGATTGTGCATCGAAATGGTTGCCTTGTGAATATTTGGCACATTTTCAAACAAATAATTGATGCGTTGAAACATCTGATTTGGTAATAAATAACCCGTGGTATCGGGAAGATTTACCACCGTTGCACCC
>JAYUIP010000170.1:0-1011 GCA_043765945.1 Arcicella sp. | reverse complement strand
GATTTTAGTTTATACAGTATCTTTTTGCCATCAATTCGCAATATTCCAAATTCTGTTTGTTTCTCGAAATTCACTTCCTTTATCTCAACGCATGGAGCAACGGATAAACTGTATGGAATCTCAATTTCTTTATCCTTCGTTTGTGTTACCGATAATTCCATTTCACCATTTTTTGCATCAGGCTTACAAGCAGGTATTTCTCGAATAAGAATCTCCGCCAACATCCGTAAAGGATTCTTTCCATCTTTGTCTAAAATGCTATATTCCAACCCATCAAGAGCAACCTTATTGGCAGTTTGAGTATATTCTATTTCCTGATTTTTATTAACGACTGCCGTTCCAAACCGTGGTTGAATTGTTATTTTCAAACTCTTTTTATCATAATTATCACAGATTTTATCATTATCTAATACCTTGATTATCTGGTTGGTAATATTGTTTTTATTGATAATTAAAAGGTCTGGGAATAAGAAAGTTCGGCAAGCATTTCCTTGTACATCTATCCGCACACCCGCTATCATACACACTGGATTTGTGCCACCCGTACAAATCTTATATAAAAAATAATCATATGCTTCTGAACCTGCTTTTGGCGTATATTTTATGCGGTTATTCTCAATTATTGCTGTGCCTAAGAGTGGTTTTTCAATTACTTCAAGCGTTGTAGAATCCAAAATGGAACTACAAAAACGATCATTTCTCAACACATTTAACAGGGTTGGCGTATTGACTTTTACTGGAAAAATGTCTGGAATTGCACCCGCATTGCAAGGTACTTTTGAGAAATCGGTAGTGATAATAATTTTGAGTGTATCCCTTTTGTCTTTATTAGAATCGGTATTAAGAGCTTTATAAACCAGAATTTCTGTGCCTTCGGCTTTTGTGGAGTCCGCTTTATAAATCAGTAAACCATTTTTATTGAAATTTATCTTCCCAAATTGAGGCGTAGTCTCAATTTTAAGAGAGGTAAATCCTTGTGCTTTATTGAGAAGATTTTTGGTATCGAAAGCA
>JAYUIP010000169.1:0-1012 GCA_043765945.1 Arcicella sp. | reverse complement strand
AAAGCACCGCTAAACGACGATTCCCTTCGTTCAATTGTGAGATAACTTGCAGAGAATCAAGCACTAAGTTCTTTTTATCAAGCGTTAAATAGAAATTTAGAAAATTGGCTCTTCCTACTAAGTCATCCAATTTACTTCCCCTTGACTGCACATCTAAAATCGTTGAAATTCGAACGTCTTCTTTCGTAAAATTGAGGTTTTTGAGATTTGCTTTTGATAATTTACCTAATAAATCTACTTGATTTTTTCCTTCTCGCAAATCCACTTTCCCAAATAAATCAAAGGTTAAATTGGTGTCTTTTACTGCCACCCGCCCATCAAAAAGTTCCTTGGAAAGTTTGCCGTCAATGCGGATACTTTTATAATTGTATTTGTTATAAGTGAACTGATTAATAGTACCATCAAAGTCAAGAATGGCACTTTTGATGGATAAACCTTGCCCTTTCACTTTGCCCGAAAGCGTTAAATCACCAAAAGATTCGGCATCTTCCAAGAGTTTACTGAGTTTAAATTTATCTAATTTTAAAGAACCATCGTAAGAAGAATTGGCAGAATTTGGTTTCAAAATCATCGCTAAATCCACATCAACTTTACCCAATTCTGACTCCATCAAACCCATAGTTTTAAAATTAGAGGTTGTTCCTTTGAATGTCCCATCGAACATGACATGACCAAATTTTTCCAAGGTTTTTACCACGTCTTTTCCAATATACTTCTCTAAATCCGATACCTGCACGTAGGATTTACGCATTTTCAAATCCATAAAAGTCTTGGAAATGGTTGGTAACCCTTTGAAAGAAAAATCTCCTTTTAGTTTAGATTTTTTACCAAAATACAAATCAAAATTTTGCAGTTTAAAGTCGTTTACTGTTCCATCAAATTTTCCGTTGAGGTAATAAGTATCTTTATATTGATACAAATCATTGACAATTCGAGCAATATCATTCGTGAAAACAACCGATGAATCAAAGTCCGCTTGCATCCGTACTTTTGAATTCCAATTCTTGAAATC
>JAYUIP010000168.1:0-1012 GCA_043765945.1 Arcicella sp. | reverse complement strand
TCCCAATTCTCGGCAATAAAGAAGTTGTCGTAAAAACGGTTGATGGAAAGCAAATTACGGACACAGTCTATCATCAAATCCCTGATTTTGAGTTTATTAACCAAGATTCTGTAAAAATTACGCAGAAGAATTACGAAGGTAAAATCTACGTGGCAGACTTCTTTTTTACGACTTGCCCCACGATTTGCCCGAAGATGAAAACCCAAATGTTGCGGATTTACGAGAAGTTTAAGGACAATCCAAAAGTAGGAATTCTCTCACACACGATAGACCCACGCCATGACATACCCGCTGTGCTACGAGAGTTTATGAACAACTTAGGCATCAAGTCAGAAACGTGGCAAATGGTGACGGGTGATAAAGCAAAAATCTACGAAATTGGGCAAAAAAGCTACATGGTTTCTGCCACCGACGACCCAACTCAACCAGGAGGAATTGTTCATAGCGGTGCTTTTATTTTGGTTGATAAAAACCGACACATCAGAGGGATTTACGATGGAACTGTTCCAGAGAAAGTGGATAAATTGATGGAGGATATGGAGATTTTGTTAAAAGAGTTGTAAGTAGATATTTTTTGATTTAGTGATTTTAAAAAACCAAAAATGAATATTGTAACAAAAAAACTGTCTAAATTTTACCCCTTTTTACTCATTGCTCATTGCTCGTTCCTCATAGCCTCTTGTAGCCAAGAAGACATAAAACTAAAACAGTACTACATTGACGGTCAGGCACTTTACAAACTGCACTGTGCCAATTGCCACCAAGAAAACGGGCAAGGTTTAGCAGGACTTTATCCGCCCATTGCAGGCTCAGATTTCCTGAAAGATAATAAGAATTTGATTCTTTGTTCGATGCGATATGGCTTGAAAGACACCATAGTAGTTAATGGCAAAACTTACCGCCAACCCATGCCAGCCAATCTACAATTGCAAGCATTAGACGTTGCCGAAATCGCTACGTACATTTATAACGAATGGGGAAACGAAAAGGTAATTACAGATGTAAAAAGTGT
>JAYUIP010000167.1:0-1013 GCA_043765945.1 Arcicella sp. | reverse complement strand
TTAAAATTATCATTGTAAACCTTTGAAAAACAGATGATTGGTTGTTCATCCTCGGCAAATTTTATGGCATAAACAGGATTCTGATTTTCACTTAATTTTAATACTTCAAAACCTTGCTTTTCTAATGTTTCTGCCACCTTCGGAAACATGGAAGTTACCTCCGTTCCGCCTGAATAACAGAAGACATTTCTTACACCAAAATGATACGCCATTGTGGTAGCCCAAATCTGTGATAAATGGCTTCTACGTGAATTGTGCGTACAGATGAAATTCAAACGGATAGCTTCATTCTTATCTATTTTCGACTGAATAAAGGCGATTAGGGGTTGTAAAATCTCCTTTCTTTCGGCTGAAATGCTGTTGAAAGAAAATTGAGCAATGATGTTTTTCATATTTCGGGATTAACTGTAACCCGATGCTTCCGCATCGGAATTTGAGTAAATTTTTATAGTGTCCGATGTAGAAACATCGGGTTACAGATTAACAACAACCACCGCCAGGCGTGCATACGGGAGCATTTTGCAAATCCGCCAAACTAACCTTCATTTTTGCGGGAGTAATTCCACAAGCGTCTAATGCCAAACAAGCCGTTTGTTTGTTGACTAACACGAAATTTGACCCGTTAAAGTCTAAATCAAATTTGCCAATGGTTTCAGCTTGATATTCAACCTCAATGTCCAAATCTTCAATACCCAAAACTCTTTCAGACATTGAAATAATGTTCAATAGTTTTTGCGGTTCTAAACGATGGTCGGTGTCGTTGGCATTCCATAATTGGAAATTTACGACCTTCTCATTTCTAACCATTCCGCCGCAATCAATGAAGTTTTTGGTAATCATTCCAACTTCCGTAATGTGAAAATGGGCGGGGACAGATGAGCCATTTTGTAGCTCAAAACGCAGACTTTCAGCGTTTTCTAATATTTGTTTAACTTCTGATAATTTCATTTTTTTTGTTTATTTAATTTGTTTTTTCACACGCTCAATTTCCATTTTAGCCTCAGCTAAGTCTT
>JAYUIP010000166.1:0-3266 GCA_043765945.1 Arcicella sp. | reverse complement strand
TCAAAATTTGATTTTGAGGGCTTTTTTGTGATTCATAGGTAATAATTTGTGATAGATATAAAGTGTATAATCAGCCAAAATTGGTAAAAATTGTTAATTTTGGATAGTTATAAATTGATACTTATCTAAAACTCGTCTTTTTTGTTGATTATAACTGGTTATAAATCAATACTCAGTTATAACCGTCATTTTTGCTGATTTTAGCTGAGTATATGTATTTGTGGCACAATGGAATTCAAAATATGGCTCATTTCCAGGCGATTTTGAGCTTGAGGTACTGTTGAATTTTGAGTAGAAATAAAAAACTCTTCACGGATAATTATGAAAGTTTTTTTGTTTAATCTAAATTTCTCTTAAAAAATCCCACTCCTCAAACCATAAAATAATTTTTTATATTGAGTCATGTAATGTGCATAATTTACACTGTTCTTTAATATTATACCGTCAAAACATAATTTTAGGATTTAAGATGCTAATTTACATTATTTTACACAAAAAGGGTTATCTACGCAAGTAGATAACCCTTTCATCTTTCTATATGGTTGCAATTACAATCCTTTCGCTTTCTTCACAATTTCTTCTGCCAAACTTTGTGGTACAAATTCGTAGTGAGAGAAGGTTAAGTTTGCCGTTGCACGTCCTGATGACATTGTACGTAAATCAGTAATGTAACCAAACAATTCAGACAAAGGAATATCCGCTTTCAATACCTGAGCACCTTGTTTAGTGTCCATTCCTTTCATCATACCTCTACGACGGTTCATGTCCCCCGTGATTGGTCCCGTATATTCGTCAGGCGTGATAACTTCAACTGCCATGATTGGCTCCATCAATTTTGCTCCTGCGGCTTTCGCTGCTTCTTTGTAACCCAATTTCGCCGCCATCTCGAACGATAACGCATCAGAATCGACATCGTGGAAAGAACCGTGGAAAACTTTTACTCTCATCGAATCCATTGGATAACCCGCCAATGCACCAGTTTTCATGGCAGCATCGAAGCCTTTTTGGATTGATGGGATAAATTCTTTTGGAATCACACCACCCACAATGCCATTTATGAATTCTAAACCTTCTTTACCGTCTTCACGTGGTCCCATTTCGAATACGATATCGGCAAATTTACCTTTACCACCCGATTGTTTTTTGTAAACTTCACGGTGTTCAGTAGTTTTCGTCAACGATTCTTTGTAGGCTACTTGTGGAGCTCCTTGGTTTACTTCCACTTTGAATTCACGACGCATACGGTCAATGATGATTTCAAGGTGAAGCTCTCCCATTCCTTTTATGATAGTTTGTCCAGTTTCTTCGTTAGACTCAACTTTCAAGGTAGGATCTTCTTCAATTAATTTACCAATTGCTTTCGAGAAGTTATCTTGATCGGCTGATTTCTTAGGCTCAATTGCATAACCAATAACTGGCTCTGGGAATACCATTGATTCCAATACGATTGGGAATTTCTCGGCTGATAAAGTATCTCCAGTTTTGATGTCCTTGAAACCTACAACTGCCCCAATATCACCAGCTTCCAATCTTTCAATTGAATTCTGTTTGTTTGCGTGCATTTGGAAGATACGTGAAATACGCTCTTTGTTTCCAGAACGATTATTTAACACATAAGAACCTGCTTCCAAAACACCCGAATAAGCACGAACAAAACACAAACGACCTACGTAAGGATCAGTAGCAATTTTGAAGGCTAAACCTGCAAATGGATCACTAACCGTTGGATGACGAACAATTTCAGCATCCGTTCTTGGGTCAGTTCCGATGGTTGATTCTTTGTCCATTGGTGAAGGCAATAAAGCCATCACATAATCCAACATCGTTTGAACTCCTTTATTTTTGAAAGAAGAACCACAAAGCATTGGCACAATTTTCATCGAAACAGTTGCCGCACGAAGAGCCGCAATGATTTCATCTTCTGAGATAGAAGCTGGATCTTCAAAGAATTTCTCCATTAAAGAATCATCAAATTCAGCCACTGCTTCCAATAATTTCTCACGGTATTCAGTTGCTTCTTCCAACATATCATCAGGAATTGGCACAACTTCAAAAGTCATTCCTTTATCATGCTCGTTCCACTTAATACCACGGAAATTTACCAAATCAACCACACCCTCAAATTTATCTTCCGCACCGATTGGTAATTGTAAAGGCACAGCGTAAGAACCCAACATTTCTTTTACCTGCTTACACACGTTCAAGAAGTCGGCACCCGAGCGATCCATTTTGTTCACGAAGCCCAAACGAGCTACGTTATAATTATTAGCCAAACGCCAGTTAGTTTCAGATTGAGGCTCAACACCATCAACTGCACTAAATAAAAACACAAGACCATCTAAAACACGCAATGAACGGTTTACTTCCACCGTGAAATCCACGTGACCAGGTGTATCAATAATATTTACGTGGTAATCTTGATCTCTGTATTTCCACTCAACAGTTGTAGCTGCCGAAGTGATGGTAATTCCTCTTTCTTGCTCTTGCTCCATCCAGTCCATTGTTGCCGCTCCATCATGAACCTCACCAATTTTGTGGCTTACACCAGCATAATAAAGAATACGTTCAGTAGTGGTTGTTTTTCCCGCATCAATGTGGGCAGCAATACCAATGTTTCTTGTGTACTTTAAATCACGTGCCATTGTTAATATGTTAATTATTTGTTGTTTGTAATTTTATCTTTAAACGATTGAATTTCAAGAAGGTAACGGCAAAATTACTGTCCATTATGCTTACTAAAAATATCAGGGTGCAAAATTACGGAATCTTGGTTAAATACAAACATAAAGGGGAATATCTTTTTATAAACTTGGGTAAATGCAAAAAAATGCCCACTGAAACCAGAGGGCATTTATGTACTACCTAACCACTATATATACTTGATTTAAGTATATCAATTTTCAATCAGCTCCCGCTCCTCAACCTTTGCTGTCTTATTCTTTCTGAACCATTTGTCACGAATTCGTTCGTTGATGTAATACATACATGGCACGATTACGAGGGTGAGGATGGTCGAGAACGTTAAACCGTAGATGATTGTCCACGCTAAAATGTTCCAGAACGCTGCACTATCTGACCCCGTGTGAATGTGCGGATTCAATTCCGTGAACAAACTCACAAAGTCAATACTCAAACCTATTCCCAGAGGAACAAGTCCTAAAACCGCCGCCGCTGCCGTTAAAATTACGGGCGTTAAACGGGTACTGCCTGCCTCCACAATGGCTTTTTTGAGTGGATAACCACGTGCCATTAATTCATCAGTGAAT
>JAYUIP010000165.1:0-1015 GCA_043765945.1 Arcicella sp. | reverse complement strand
GTCTCAAATTAATAATCTGTAAATTTAGTGTATCGGATACCTATTTAATTACTGATAATTTAATCACCAATAACTATTTACCCTTTTCTCCCATCATAATACCCATACTCATCATCGTCATCATCATTCCTAAACTTTTCATAAATTCTCCAAGCTCTGTATAGTCCATACACAACCAATAAAGCACCCAACGCATACGCCCATTTATATGAAGGCAACATCATTTGAGCAAAATTTGATTCTGGATAAATAATTAATAGTATTCCAATAAAGGAATATGATAACGCCATAACGGCATTAACTATTGCGAAGGCTTTATTTTGCATTATTTTAGAGATTAGGAGTTTGTATTTCAATAAATCATTACAAAATAAAAACATTAAAATTTTAATAATAATTTATCCTTTTAACATAATTTAACATTTCTTTTCATTTATCCAATCCCCATTTAAAAATGAAACCTGCCAGTTGCCTGACAGGTTTTCATTATTTACGCTATAATTTTCGACTGCTCGAATGTTATTCCGACAACTGGAAATTGATAGGAATCGTAAATCTTGAACGAACCGCACGACCCGACTGCTTGCCTGGTGTCCATCTTGGAACAGATTTAATTACCCTAACCGCTTCTTCATCACAACCAAATCCTACTGATTTAATCACATCAACATTTTGAATTGAACCATCCGTATTTACTACAAACTGAACATAAACTTTACCCGAAACATTGGCACGCTGTGCTGCTGCTGGATATTTTAAGTTTTTCTGTAAGTATTTACCTAAAGCTCCTAATCCGCCAGGAAATTCAGCTTGTTGTTCAACCGCCGTAAAGATTTCTTCTTCTTTTGGCTTTGGTGGTTCAACGGGTGCTTCTTCTTTTGATTTAGCATCAGGGTCGGTTGGTGGTGCTTCCACTTCCGTTTCACCTTTCACGGTTTCAGCGGCAGTATTACCTTTCACCTCTTCTGGTGGTGGTTCTGGTTTCTGTACTTCCTCATCTTTCTTGATTTCAGGA
>JAYUIP010000164.1:0-9078 GCA_043765945.1 Arcicella sp. | reverse complement strand
TTTCTGCCGACTAATTAGTCAAGCATATTTTTGACTATTACTGCTTTTTAAATGTTAAAAATGGATTTATCCGATTATTTGTTAAGTGTTTTCAGTTCAGAAAAACAATCAGATTTGTTTGATAGTTTTTTAAGAGCAATTCCAGATTTTGTTTATTTACTTGATTTAGAAGATTCTAAAATTATGTATTTGAATGAAAGAACGGGTGTGATTGCTTACTACACTGCTGATGAGGTTTTATCACTTGACAAAACTTTTTTCCCCGTAAAAAATTATAAAAACAGAGACGAATTCTTCGAAAATATTAACCAACTCTTTCATAATACAAAAGAAGGAGATCACCGTTCCTTCAATCTTGAACTATTAACAAAAGAGGGAAAAAGACATACTGTTAGAAATAGAGCTACATTACTGAAGAGAAATAACAATGGAATTGCTTCAAAAGTAGTAGTAATTGCCGAAGATATTACTACCGAAACGGCAGATAATGAACGTGAAAAACAAAAACAATTGCAACTCAACGATGCAGAGGGTCTTTTTAGTTATGGCAGTTGGGAATGGACACTTGGAACAGATTACGTAATCTGGTCTAATGGGCTTTTTAATATCTTTGGATATGATGCTACAAAATTTCCAGATTCAAAAATGGCTTATGGGGTTTATACTCAACATATTGTCCCAGAAGATAGGGAGAGAGTTGC
Source organism: Arcicella sp. (assembly GCA_043765945.1). Classification (GTDB taxonomy): domain Bacteria; phylum Bacteroidota; class Bacteroidia; order Cytophagales; family Spirosomataceae; genus Arcicella. The sequence continues at coordinate 8,377 of JAYUIP010000164.1, read as the reverse complement.
AAACATCTCGCAAGATGCTTTGAAGAATAAAAAGCTTTTATATGAGTTTGAGCATGAAATAATTGATGAAAAAAATAATAGAAAATTACTTGCCGTGAAAGGCAGATGTTTTTTGAATGATAAGGGAGACGTAGTCAGAGTATTAGGCACATCAGAAGACATTACTGAATTAAATGAGTTAAAAAACTCTTTGGAATATAAAGTTGAAGAATTAAAAAAAGCTCAAGAAGAGTTAGAAAAGGCAAAAAATCTTTTCAAAGAAGCAGAAGCACTGGTGAATTATGGGAGTTTTGATTGGGATGTCAATAATGATGTAGTTCTTTGGTCAGACGGATTGAGAAGACTTTTTGCTGGAAAAGATATTTCTAAATTACCAATAAATATAAAGTATGATTTTTATGAAAATCGTGTTCATAAAGATGATATAACCAGAGTAAATAAAATTATACAGGGAGCAATTAAGAATAGAAATCCTTACTCTTTTGAACACAGATTAATAAATTTGGACGGAATTGAAAAAACAGTCCACACACAGGGTTGGGTTACAACAAATGAAAATAATGAAATCCTTAGATTTATTGGAAACACTGTTGACGTTACGGAAATGAAAATTTATGAACAAGACTTAAAATATAAAATTGAAGAACTTAATCGTTCAAATCAAGATTTAGAACAGTTTGCCTACATAGCTTCACATGATTTGCAGGAGCCTCTACGAAAAATAATGGCTTTTGGTGATAGATTGAACACAAAATACGGTGAAGAGTTAGGTCTTGATGGTCAATTTTATCTGTCCAGAATGTTGGATGCTGCCAGTCGTATGAAAATACTGATGGAAAATTTATTATCTTATTCGAGGGTATCTACCAAAACAGAACCTTATGAATTGGTTGATTTGGGATTAACTATTGAAAGTATTTTAAGTGATTTAGAAATGAAGATTCAAGATGTTGATGCTCAAATAACAATGATGCTGATGCCTACTTTGAATGCTTTGCCAACACAAATGCAACAATTATTTCAGAATTTAATTAGTAACGCTTTAAAGTTTATAAAACCAAATGTTAAACCCATAATTTCCATTGAGGCTTATGAATCAAGTTTAGAGGAAATAAGTAATTTAGGTATTCCTATTAAGAACAGTAAATATTATAAAATTATTGTTAGCGACAACGGAATTGGTTTTGATGCTGAATATGCCGAGAAAATTTTTCTAATTTTTCAACGACTTCACGGACGCTCTGAATTTGAAGGAACAGGTTTAGGCTTGGCAATTTGCAAGAAAATTGTTGATAACCATCATGGTTATATTATTGCAAAGAGCGAACAAAATCAAGGTTCAATCTTCACCGTATATTTACCTTATGAGGAGTAAACAGTATTCAGTTTGTGATCCACAATAGGAAGTCGCCATTTTATAATCCACTGCAACGATTGGTAATTGTATCATTTTTTGACTTTTGATAACTTTGTACCAAAAAAATGCTTACTTAAACAACTGCCTATTGAATGTATCTAATCCTAAAATAATGATTAAAGATTATACTATAAAATTGCTTTTAGTGGATGACGACGAAGACGATTTTTATTTAACCAGCGATTATTTGAATGACATAAAAGGGCAAAGTTTTGAAATAGACTGGGCTTATTCATTCGACAATGCCTTGGAAAAAATAAAAGAAAAAACGTATGATTTATGTTTTTTCGACTTCTTATTAGGAGCAAAAACTGGACTTGATTTATTAAAAATAGGTATCACAGAAGGATTGAAGGCTCCTGTTATATTATTGACAGGCAAAGGCGACCAAAAAATTGATGTTCAAGCCATGACTCTCGGAGCGTATGATTATTTAGTTAAAAGTGAATTAGATTCTGAAAAATTAGAACGTTGCATTCGTTATTCCCTCGACCGTGCCAATACCCTGGCAACCCTTCGAGAAAGTGAAAGAAAATACCGCAATATCTTCGATAAAACTAAAGAAGCCATTTTTGCTACACAATTGGATGGTACTTTTCGTTATTTCACTCCTTCAACAGCAGAACTTTTAGGTTATGATGAAAAAGACCTTTATCAAAGTAAAATCTATTCTTTGTTTGTAAAATCCGAAGACAGAAAAAAGCTTTTCACAATGCTTGAAGAAAAAGGCGAAATTAGTAATTATGAAGTCCTTTTAAATACAAAATCAGGAGAACGTAAACAGTGCTTAATTCACTGCAATCGTCAGCTTGACGGCGAAGGACATCCTTATTATCTGGGAATAATTCAAGATATTACCACCCGTAAAAAAGAAGAAAGAGACATACTTTTATACGAAAAAATGGCAGCAACAGGACGTTTAGTCAGAACGCTCGCCCATGAAGTTCGTAACCCATTAACAAATATAAATCTGTCTCTGGATCAAATGAGAGAGGATTTTGAAGATGAAGACTCTAAATTTTTTTTAGATATTATTCGCAGAAATAGTCAGCGAATTAATGATTTGATTACTGAATTATTGAATACTTCTCGACCATCAGAAGTAGTTTTCAGTCAATTAAATTTACAAGAAGTTTTAGAGAGTACCATTGAATTAGCCATTGATAGAATTAATCTGAAAGGCATTACATTAATTAAAAAATATACAGACGGAATTATTTTAGACTTAGATAAATCAAAAATTCAAATTGCCTTTCTAAATATTATCATCAACGCCGTTGAGGCTATGAAAGAAGGGAAAGGGATTCTGACAATTAAAACTTATTTGAATAATAAGAACGCTGTGGTAACCATAAAAGATAATGGTATAGGCATTAGTCAAGAACATATAGGAAGACTATTTGAACCCTATTTCACTTCAAAAAATAATGGGATTGGTTTGGGATTAGCAGCCACGCTAAACATCATTCAATCGCACAAAGCTCGGGTAGAAGTAGAATCAGAAATGGGCAAATGCACAACATTTATTATTACCTTTCCTTTGGGAATTTAAAGATTATTGGTTCTCTAACAATTTCTGTGGTAAGAGGCGTATCGCATACGCCCATTTCGTCAGAGGGCGTATGCGGTACGACTCTACTTATCATTCTTCACAAAAATTGTCAGACAATCAGATTATTTACAGAAGTTTTACAGAGTTTTTTTAAAATTATATAGTTTAGTTTATTACTCACCACTGATAAAAGTGCAGATAGAAAAATTCCTTGTGAAGTTTTAGGACTTATAGAGAACTCCGCCAGTTCAATATGAGTCCCTTTTTTTGCCCTTCTCATTAGTCATTTAAAAATAAAATTGCCTGATCCTCAAAAGAAAATCAGGCAATTTTTAAACAGCAACGGTTGCCGTCAAAAACTCTAAATCAAGGTTATCCAATCAACTCAATCGGTTCATTATGATCATTCAAAAATTTGAAATCTGTAATACCGAAAGAAGTATCGGTGATTAAATTTACCCATGTTTTATATTTGAAATACCACTTCATTCTAATGGAAGGAAAGCCCTTCGTGAAGTAGGCAAACAAAAATGGGTGCATAATAATCGTTGGCTTCTTCTCATTTTGATTTTGCAAAATATGCTCCAAATGATGTTCGATTATATCTGAAATTGCAATACTTGCCGTAATTTTCCCAGTTCCTCCGCAGGTTGGGCAATTTTCAGCCGTTATCACGTTCATCTCTGGACGAACCCGCTGGCGAGTAATTTGCATCAAACCAAACTTCGTCAATGGCAGAATCGTATATTTCGAGCGGTCGGTTCTCATTTCGTCCTTCATGATGTCTTGAATAGCCTTTTTGTTCTCGGCTTTCTTCATATCAATAAAGTCAATGACGATAATCCCGCCCATATCTCGCAATCTCAACTGACGTGCAATCTCTTTGGCTGCCTCTCGGTTCACGCTCAAAGCGGTGGCTTCTTGGTCTGCCTCACTGTTGGATTTATTACCCGAATTGACATCAATCACGTGCAATGCTTCCGTATGTTCAACAATCAAATAACCGCCCTGTGGCAAACTTACCGAACGTCCAAACAACATTTTGAGTTGTTTTTCAAGCCCTAATTGTTCAAAAACCTTCACTTTACCTTGGTGCAGTTTGACAATTTTTTCTTTGTCAGGGGCAATATTCAAGACATAATTACGGGCTTCTTGATACAACTCAGGCGTATCAACGATAACGCTATCAAAATCTTCGTTCAGTAAATCTCGCAACATTGACGTTGCCCGACTCATCTCTCCAATTATTTTCTCACGAGGTTTGGCGGTTTTCAACGCCGTCATTCCTGCATCCCATTTGGCAATTGATTCACGGAGGTCTTTATCCAATTCCTCCACTTCTCTGCCCTCAGCAACTGTTCTAACAATAACCCCGAAGTTGGCAGGTTTAATCGAAGACATCAATCTTTGCAGACGGGTGCGTTCGGTTTTTGCCGTAATTTTTTTCGAGATATTTACCCCATTTGAGAAAGGAACAAGTACCGTATAACGTCCAGCAATAGAAATATCGCACGATAAACGGGGTCCTTTTGTTGAAATAGGTTCTTTGACGACTTGCACTAAAACCAACGTATTCTTACTCAATACTTTGTCGATTTTATCGTGTTTATCAATCTCAGGCTCTAATTTGAAGTTATCTAATCGCCCAGATTTTATTCTTTCGGCGATGACCTCCTTCGTAAATTTGTTTAGGGAATTGACGTTCGGACCTAAGTCATGATAATGGAGAAAAGCATCCTTTTCATAGCCAATATCAATAAACGCAGCGTTCAATCCCGTAACCATCTTCTTGACTGTTCCGAGATATATATCTCCAACAGAAAAGTGTGGTTCGGACTCCTCTAAGTGATACTCCACAATGCGTTTGTCTTGCAACAAAGCAATGCGATCACCTTTGGGAGTCGAATTGATAATTAATTCGTTACTCACAGGTGAATTAAGCATTTAGAAATGAAAGAATAAGAAGTTCGTCGATATGAGTGTTGAGGTAAGTCACTAATAATCAATTAATTATAGATATGTTCGAGCCCATAGAGAAAAAGAATATTCGATTTCTAAATTAGGAAAATTATTATTGAAAGATTAATGAAAAAAGGTAAGAATTGATTTAAAGTTCTAATGTCGAACCTTAACTCCTAACCCCAACCTCTAACCCCTAAATAAATAATTAATGAAAAAAATTTGTCTATAATATTTTTCTTAGATTGACCTTTAAATGTGGGTGACGTGCTTGGATTTATTTAGAGGGAAGAAGGAATAATTATATATTCAAAAATTAAAGTATTAAATTTTTTACTTAATACCTAATACCTACGACCTATTACCTATTTTAACCAAATGTCATAACCGATAATTACTTAAACAACTGATAATGAAATCATTAAGTAATTAAATTATTCTTTCAAGACAACAATCTCACAAAAACGACAAAAACAGGCAAACTCACAGATAGTGAATTTTGCCTGTTTTACATATAGGTTATCGGTTATTAGTTATTGGCTATTGGTTAAAAATATTTAACTAAAACCTATTCTCTAATCCCTAAAACCTAATATTATTTCTTCTTATGTCTGTTCTTTCTAAGACGCTTTTTTCTTTTGTGCGTTGAAATCTTGTGTCCTTTTCTTTTCTTTCCGCAAGGCATGATTCTAAAAGTTTTAAATGTTAAATAATTTATTTTATATTGGTGTTGAGTTTTAGTTTTTTGAAGGTTGATTCTCAGTTTTTGAAAAACTAATTCCCAATTACCCATTTCCTAATTCCCAAATGCAACCTTACTTAATCTTCGATAAAATTTCATTAGCGGCAGATTTTTCCTGAGGATCGTTGCTTTTTTCAAGAACTTGCTCTAAAATTTTCCGTGCTTCTTCTTTTCTATCTAATTCTGCCAAACAATATCCCAAATTCAGTGCCGCTTTCATATTCGACGGATTATTTCTGAGGATTTGTTTGAATCTATCAACAGCTTTCCCAAATTGGTTCGACCGTATCGAGAGTATTCCTAAACTAAACAACGCAGGTTCATAGTCTGGTTCCTTTGCAATCACATCTCGCAACATCAAAATTCCCTGCATGGGTGTTTGAGTTGCAGTATATGTCATTGCCATGTTGGTTTTTGCTAAGAGGTTGTTCGGGTTTTTATCAATTACTTTCTGATAAATTCCACGAGCTGTTTCTCCCATTTTTGCAGTCTTCTCGCTTTCAAGGGCGTAAGTAAAGGCTTCATAATACAAGCCTCCTGCTTTCATCAAATTGCTTTCAGTTGGTTCAGTTTTAGCTACTTCATTGGCATAATACGCTGCACTATCATAGCGAGTATACTTTACAAATTGGGTAATTAGAGCGTCAGCCGAACTAATCTTACTTTTACCAGTACTTTTTGTGTAAACTTCCTTTAAATTACGAATCACTTTTTGCTGTTCTGCGTTCAATGATTCTGTATGATTTTCTTCTACTACGGGAGCATCAGATTTCACATTTTTATCACGATTAGCAGTAGCGGCGACGTTTTCTTTTGCGGGTTGTTGAAGGGTCTTTTTATCATTATCAACTACTACTTTTGGGAGGCTATACAAACCGCCAATCGTGGCAACTGCGATGGTAATGACTATTATAAAAGACTTTTGCATTTTTGTTTTAAGTTTATAAGTTTAAGGTAGATGAGTCTATGAGTAAGTACTTTGCATGAAAATAACTTACTCATAAACTTTTAACTCATAAACTCATTTACTTTAATTTTATTTTGCGTTAGATTTCACTTGCTCAACGAATGTTTTTGCAGGCTTGAAGCTTGGAATGAAATGTTCTGGAATCTCAATTGTTGTGTTTTTTGAAATGTTACGAGCAATTTTATGAGCTCTTTTTTTGTTTACGAAGCTGCCAAATCCTCTCACATAAACAGCTTCTCCTTTTGCGAGATTGTCTTTGATCACTGAGAAAAAAGACTCAATTGCACTTGATACATCTGCTTTGTCGATGCCAGTTTTGTCTGAAATTTCTACGATTACGTCTGCCTTAGTCACTTGTTGAAAATTTAAGTTAAAAAATATATTGAACAATAATGGTTGCTTCGTTAGTTTGTTGATAATGAACGCTTTAACCCGACGATACTCAGTTTATACGGTTATTACCATACCCCCTTGTTTCTTAGGGGACACAAAGGTAGGGCTTTGATTTTAAATATGAAAGAAACAAAAAAATAAATATGTCATTTTTTTTATGTAAATGCTTAATTGTTAGACATTTGAGAGTTACGTTGGCAGTTGGCGGTTGGCAGTCGACAGTCGGCAAATACCTAAATCCCAAAATATGGACTTAAATTAGAGTCTATGTTTAACCCTGAAAACTTCATCAATTCATAATGCAACACCTTTTTTTCTCGCAAAAAATAACCGCTTGGTATAATATTCATAAACGTGATTTGCCTTGGCGAAATATTAATAATCCATATTTTATTTGGCTTTCTGAGGTTATTCTTCAACAAACTCGTGTGGTTCAAGGAATGTCTTACTATCTTAAATTTATCGAAACTTTCCCAACGGTACAGGATTTGGCAGCGGCGGATGAGAAAGATGTGTTAAGACTTTGGCAGGGTTTAGGGTATTATTCCAGAGCAAGAAATTTACACACTACCGCAAAAATGGTGGTGGAAAATTACGGTGGAAATTTTCCAGATACTTACCATGAATTATTGAAACTAAAAGGCATTGGTACTTATACCGCAGCCGCAATCGCTTCTTTTGCTTTTGGTGAAAAAGTAGCTGTGTTAGACGGAAACGTATATCGAGTGCTTTCGAGAGTTTTTGGAGAATCAACGGATATAACCAGTAATGAGGCAAAGAAAATATTTACAAAAATTGCGGAAACTGTTTTACCCGATAAGGATTCCGACACACACAATCAAGCAATTATGGAATTTGGGGCAATTCAATGCACACCTGGAATGCCCAATTGTATGTTCTGCCCACTTTCAATGGAATGCGTGGCGAATGCAACTGGACGAGTTGGAATGTTGCCCGTGAAATCCAAGAAAATAAAAGTTAGAGAAAGGTTTTTTAATTATTTTGTGATTGAACAAAATGGTAAATTTGCCATGCACGAGCGTACACACAAGGATGTATGGTCGGGGATGTACGATTTTTATTTGAAGGAATTTTCGGAAAGTACAGACTCTTTGGAAGACATTATTGAAGCCGATAATTTTTTGACTGATTTGTTAAAAAATTCTGTAATCAAAAGAGAATCAATCATTTACGTGCATATTTTAACGCACCAAAAGATTCAAACAAAGTTTTGGCATATTGAAATTAGTCCTGATTTTGTGGTAAATTTACCTTCAGACTTCCATTGGTATTCGCTCAATGAAGTGGATGATTTACCAAAATCAACGTTGGTGAATAATTATTTGA
>JAYUIP010000163.1:0-1018 GCA_043765945.1 Arcicella sp. | reverse complement strand
TTTCAATTACCAAGTCTATAACATTTCCACCTTTCTGTTCTCCATGGTCAAACCATCGGTTTATATTTCTATTAATCTTAAATGAAGCGGTTTTTTCTATCCGAAAAGGGGATAAGTACCAGCTTTCATTTTCATTCGTTTTGGTAGGTTCGTAACCTAAATTTTGTAAGACTTTTTGAATCGGTATTTCTCTGGCTTGTGCTGTGTTCATAGTTTCTAAAATGGGGGGTTAAAAAAAACGGAAAAAGTGATGAATTGATGACAGAGGGTTTAACTGTCACATAATCAATAAACTATTTGTCATCAGTTTGTCATCACGTCATCACTTTTATTTTTTTGTCATCACTTTTTTGTCATCACTTTTATTTTTGATGACAAAGTGATGACAGAATAATGCCTTATTTTAAAAGGCTTTACAAGGTTTGTCATCAATTCATCACTTTTTAGGCAATTATAAATCTGTAAATTCTAACAGAAAGGTTTTTGATACAGAATAGTACCTTCCTTTTGTAAGATTTTGATAGAAATCTAAATCATGAGTTATAGTGATTTTTTGGTACTGATTGGAATTTTTAGCTTGTTCTAATCCCCAGTTTTTTCGAATGATTTTTTTTGTTTCATCAGCATCATATTTGATCCTGTACTTGTTTAGGATATTAAGTAAATCCGTAAAAGAAAAATCAAGAGTTTCAACGTCTAAGCTTTCCATAGTATTGACTAATGTGTTTGCTAATTCAATTTCAAATTTGCTGGAATTGTATTTAACTAATTTCTGTAAAGCTTGGGTTTTTATCTGTTGTGGTGTAAACCACATTCGAGACTGATTTTCGGTTGAAATTTTTCTATTACTTAGGTAATACAAGAATGCAGGGATTTCAGCTGTCAGTTTGTTTAAAAAATGAACATCTTCTTTTTCGAACTTTTCAATTTTTAAAACCCAAAATCGAATTTCTTCTGCATCAATTTTTATAAATGAGGTTTCATTATTGGAGCATAGAATGAATTTTCCAAAAAATTG
>JAYUIP010000162.1:0-1021 GCA_043765945.1 Arcicella sp. | reverse complement strand
TGATTGAAGGAAAAATTCGTTCGTGTTTCTCCATGACGGAGCCAGATTATGCGGGTTCAAATCCCGTGAATATGGGAACAACGGCAGTGCGTGAGGGCGATGAATACGTGATTAATGGACGTAAATGGTTCACGTCCTCGGCAGATGGTGCTGCTTTTGCAGTGGTGATGGCAGTAACAAATCCAGAGGCTTCGCCCCATAAAAGAGCAAGCCAAATCATTGTTCCGACCAACACAAAAGGTTTTAAGATTGAAAGAAACATCTGCATCATGGGCGACCACGAAGCCGACCATTGGGCGAGCCATGCGGAGGTAACTTACACGGATGTGCGTGTCCCCGTAAGCAACCTCATTGCGGCAGAAGGCATGGGTTTTATGTTGGCTCAGGAGCGTTTGGGACCAGGGCGAATTCACCACTGTATGCGTTGGATTGGCACTTCGGAGCGTTGTTTTGACCTCATGTGCAAGCGTGCCGCCACCCGAGATATGGGGGATGGCACGATGTTGGGCGAAAAACAAATCGTTCAATTTTGGATTGCCGAAAGTCGTGCAGAAATTGATGCCGCCCGTTTGATGGTGTTAAGAACGGCAGACAACATTGATAAATTTGGAGCATCAGCAGTCAGAAATCAAATTTCAGAAATTAAGTTTTTCTGTGCCAAAATCATGCTTGATGTCATTGACAGAGCCATTCAAACCCACGGAGCGTATGGCATTACGGATGATTTATTATTATCATTTTGGTATCGCCACGAAAGAGGAGCCAGAATCTACGACGGAGCCGACGAAGTACACAAATCAGCCTTGGCAAGGTCTATTTTGGCGGGGTATGGTTTGGAGACTAAGAAGAAAAAAGCGAAGGATGAGGCGGTGGTGGCGTTTAGTCGGTAGGGTTTGAATATATTTCTATTGGTAATTGTTTCTAAAATGATTGCCAATAGAAAATTATTATAAGCTATATTGAGTTTTACCCGAAGTAGAAACTTCTTTAAGCTCGCATTTGTGAATCTTCAAAAATCTTA
>JAYUIP010000161.1:0-1021 GCA_043765945.1 Arcicella sp. | reverse complement strand
TATTGTTTTAACCATAAATCTTGCAATTTTTTATGATTATAAATTACTTCATTGGCAGTACATTTGCCCGTTTCATTTAATGCGTGGACGATGGCATCGGATGTATTAATAAAATTCTTAAAAAAATACGTTAAGGCAATCTCGTAATTTTGGTCATTTTGCAAATCAAACTCATCATTAATTTTTTTGATTTGCTTGTCTGGCACGGAGGAAATTCTGAGTAACTTCATGTGGTATAAATTTGATTACAAAGATACCTTAAGTTAAAGGAAATGTAAAACAATCCTCAAAACATTGAACGGTTAAAGTTGTAGAGGTTTTTGTTACATTTTACGTTTAACTTTGTCAAAATATTTAACATTTATTTAAAGCATTATGCTAAAATCCTTCCACCAATTATACCTTAAACAAAGATTCTTGACGAGTATGGTCAGTATTTTCATGAACCCTTTGTACTTGATTAGACGAAATTTATTCAAAAATATCAAAGAACTTGCCCCAAATCTGAAAGGAAATTGCATGGATTTTGGTTGCGGAAGTAAGCCTTATGAATCTTTATTTACGGTTGAAAAATATGTGGGTGTGGACATTGAAGTGAGTGGACACCAGCATTTGGGCGAAGAATTTGATAAAATTGATATTTTCTACGATGGCAAAACCATACCAGTTGCAAATGAAACTTTTGATTCCGTTTTTTGCAGTGAAGTTTTTGAACATATTTTTAATTTACCCGAAATTTTAGCTGAAATTAATCGAGTTTCAAAAAAAGGTGCTTTGGTGTTAATAACCGTTCCTTTTGCTTGGGAAGAACATGAAATTCCGTATGATTTTGGCAGATATACCTCCTTTGGTCTCAAACATTTATTAGCAGAAAAAGGCTTTGAAACCGTAGAATTAAGGAAATCAGGACACTTTATGGAAGTTATTTGGCAACTTTTTATTAGTTATCTTTCAGATTTGGTTAGAACTAAAAATAAATATGTCAACTTGTTAATTAACATCGTTTTCATCTCTCCTTTCA
>JAYUIP010000160.1:0-1025 GCA_043765945.1 Arcicella sp. | reverse complement strand
ATAATTCTTTACCATTTTTCTCAACTAAAATAGATAGTTGACAACCCGATTCCTCTGCGTTTTTGGGTGTAATTATGTTCAAAATATTACCGTTTTTTTGGTTAAATTCTTCCAAAATAAATCGAAGATATTCCGTCAATTTTATACTCTTTTGTCGGAGATTTTCAATGGATGCTTTATCTGTTATTTCCAAAGCTGCACGGTGACACGCCATCGCCAAAATTGTGGGTGTACTCAACTGCCAACCGTCTGCTCCTTGCATCGGAACAAAGCCTTTTTGCATCTTGAAACGTGTTGCTTCTTCGTAGCCCCACCAACCTGCAAATCGTTGTAAATCAGACTGATGATGTTTTTCATGAACAAAAATTCCACCAACACCACCCATACCTGAATTGAGGTATTTATAGGAACACCACACTGCAAAATCGACTCCCCAATCGTGTAAATTTAAAGAAATATTACCCACACAATGAGCCAAATCAAAGCCTACTTTTACTCCAGTTAGCTTTGCTTTTTGAGCAATAGATTTCATATCAAAAACTTGACCAGAATAGTAGTTAATCCCGCCCATCATCACGAGGGCGAGCGTATCTTTATTTTCCTCAATTTTCCGTAAAATATCTTCCGTTCTGAGCGTAAATTCACCCGCTCTCGGGAAAATTTCGATTAGGGCTTCATCGGGATTAATTCCCCTAAATTTTAGGTGCGTTTCAAAAGCGTATTGGTCGGATGGAAATGCTCCGCCTTCGGTCAAAATCTTGTAGCGTGTGGGCGTAGCTTGATAAAACGAAACCATCATCAAATGGAGATTGACGGTTAAATTGTTCATCACCGTAACTTCAGAAGGCATTGCTCCTACTATTCTTGCCAAAGGTTCTTTGAGGTGTTGGAGGTAATTTATCCAATTATCTTCGCCCTCAAACCAGCCTTCAACACCCAAATTTTGCCATTTGTCTAATTCAATATCAAGGGTTTGACGTACGGATTTAGGTTGTAATCCTAAGGAATTTCCACATAAATAAATC
>JAYUIP010000159.1:0-1027 GCA_043765945.1 Arcicella sp. | reverse complement strand
TCTGAAAGTTACACATCCTGGCGTAATTCAAATTGCAAAAGAATTAGAAAAAAAAGGATTAATAATTTCTAAAAAATCAGCCGAAGATGCCCGAAAACGTAATTTGAGAATATCGAAAAAGGGCAAGAATTTGTTGTCTATTTTACAAAAAATTTGGGCAGAAATCAGAGCAATGAACGATGAGATTATCGAATCTCGTGAGCATAATATCATGGTTGCCATTAAAGAAATCGAAGACGCTTGGTCAGAAAAAAGTTACTTAAACCGCTTTAAAGAATTTCATAAAATTGCGTAAGTTGATTCTTCTGAATCGGAAACTATTAAAAAATATGAACTTAAAAATTTATCAATTAGACGCTTTTACCGACAGGATTTTCGGTGGAAATCCAGCCGCAGTTGTGCCTTTAACCAAATGGCTTTCAGACGAATTAATGCAAAATATTGCTTTGGAAAATAACCTTGCTGAAACCGCATTTTATGTTGCAGAAGGTGACAAGTTTCACATTCGTTGGTTCACGCCCACCGTTGAAGTTGATTTGTGCGGACACGCTACTTTGGCAACGTCTTACCAGATTTTTCATTATGAAAATTACCCAAAGTCAATCATCGAATTTAATTCACGAAGTGGGATTTTGAAGGTTGAAAAACAAGGAGATTTATTAGAATTGGATTTCCCGATGGATCAATTAACGCCCACTGAAACGCCACAAGCCTTGATTGATAGTTTGGGAATGACACCCCAAGAAACTTACAAAGGCTCAACGGATTATATGCTCATTTTTGATTCAGAAGCCCAAATTAAAGCATTCAAGCCCGATTTCAGAAAAATGGCAGAGGTTGATTGTCGGGGTGTAATCGTGACGGCAAAAGGAATTGAAGTTGACTTTGTGTCCAGATTTTTTGGTCCAAACTCGGGTGTAGATGAAGATCCTGTAACAGGTTCAGCACACACGAGTCTGACTCCGCATTGGGCAAAAGTCTTAAATAAAACGGAGTTAAAAGCCTGTCAAGTTTCAGCAAGAGGCGG
>JAYUIP010000158.1:0-1027 GCA_043765945.1 Arcicella sp. | reverse complement strand
ATAGTTCAAATTCAAGCTCTGGAAGAATGTCATATTGCTCATCGTATTTTGTTAATTGCATACTGATACGATAAGTTAATCTTGAATGATTTAACGACCGCATCGGCGGACCGATGACATCTTCGGTTTGGTATTCTTCTATTGCTAAAACGTTTTCCATACTTTTAATTATTTTCTCAAATATAACAACAATATGCTACAACTCAAAAACATTTTCCGCTGGTATAATTCGGGTGCAAACCGTACTTTTGTACTGCGTGATGTAAATCTCGAAATTCAAAAAGGCGAGTTCGTTTCCATCATGGGACCGTCGGGTTCGGGCAAATCTACGCTTCTGCACGTGTTGGGAATGATGGACGAACCCAACGAAGGGCAATATCTCTTTTTGGGCGATAACGTCTTGAATATCAAGGAGAAACAACGGGCAGAACTCTATAAAAAACACATCGGATTTGTTTTTCAAGCCTATCATCTGATTGATGAACTGACGGTTTATGAAAACATCGAAACGCCTTTGCTCTATCACGGCTTCAATTCGTCTGAACGAAAATCTATGGTTGCCGACGTGTTGGATAGATTCAATATTGTGGGTAAAAAAGACCTTTTCCCTAATCAACTTTCGGGTGGGCAGCAACAATTAGTGGGCATTGCCAGAGCCGTTATTACAAAGCCAGATTTGATTCTGGCGGATGAACCAACGGGCAATTTGAACTCCAAACAAGGCGAAGAAATCATGGATTTATTCAAAACCCTAAATCAAGAAGGCGTAACAATTGTGCAAGTGACGCATTCCGAAAAAAATGCGATGATGGGAACACGCACGATTGAGTTGTTGGATGGTAGAGTGGTATAGGATCATATTTCTTACCCATGCAACCTTTCCCCAAATAAACTCATCTCATAAACAACACAATTAAAACCTTTACAATCATGAAAAATCTCACAGCTACATTCGCTTTTTTATTTATTTCCTTCGCCATTTTTGCTCAAAGCGATACGGAAAAACCCTACATGGTGAAAACCTTTT
>JAYUIP010000157.1:0-1029 GCA_043765945.1 Arcicella sp. | reverse complement strand
GATATTTGTGCTTCGATGCAAAATATTTTGATAAAAATTCTGCTCCAAAAACTCAGAAAAGCATCCAGAGAATATAAAATCAAAGAAATTGCCATTGCGGGAGGTGTTTCAGCCAATTCAGGTTTGAGGTCTGAAATTCAAAAATTGGGCGAAACCGAGAATTGGAATGTTTATATTCCTGCCTTCCAATATTGTACCGATAATGCGGGCATGATTGCCATAGCAGCACACTTCAAAGCTGAGCAAGGTGAGTTTTGTTCGCAGGAAGTTAGTCCCTTGCCGAGGATGGAATGGTGATGAGTAATTGTCTGAATTTGGATTGCGACGTTTCGCAATCCAAATTCAGACAAGATTGTTTAGATTTTCAGATAAAAAACCCAAATAATCCATTAATCCGACGAATCCAAATTCAAGCAAGATTATTTAGATTTTCAGATAAATAATCCAAAAAATCCTTCAATCTGACGAATCCAAATTCAGACAAAATGTTTTACCGTTTGATAAGAAAAACCTCAATTTCATTGAATCTAATCTTTAAAACTGGCGTTTTTTCTATAACTTTATCGTCCGTCGCATATATTTCCTTGTTTTACGTTGTTGATTTACCACTTTGAAATTTATAAATTGGGCATTTAACACAAACTTAACTTATCATACATTGACACTAATTAAATCTATTTCTGGCATCAGAGGCACAATTGGAGGGAAAGTGGGCGAAGGTCTTACTCCTCTTGATGTAGTGAAATTTACTGCCGCTTATGGTACTTGGCTCAAACGCAAAAAGCCAGAAAATCACCTTGTTATCCTTGGTCGTGACGCTCGTTTATCGGGTGATATGGTCTCTAAATTAGTTTCGGGAACGCTCCAAAGTTTAGGGTTAAACGTCATTGATTTAGGACTTTCAACCACGCCAACCGTTGAAGTTGCCGTTCCCGTAGAAAATGCTGCGGGTGGAATTATTCTTACGGCAAGTCATAATCCAATTCAATGGAATGCCCTCAAATTATTGAACGATAAAGGCGAATTTAT
>JAYUIP010000156.1:0-9176 GCA_043765945.1 Arcicella sp. | reverse complement strand
AGAAGAGATAGATAGGAAATTCAGTAATATTTTTTGAATAAAAAAGGTAGAAATTAAGGTTGTTTTAATCCTTTAATTTCTACCTTTTATAAATTTATGGAACCCTATCAAGTAATCTTTGAAGATGCTGAAATCATTGTTGTGAATAAATCAAGCGGGATTCCAACGCAACCCGATAAAAATGATACGCCTTCACTTTTAGAAATTCTTTCCCAAAACCACCTCAATATTTACCTCATCCATCGTCTCGATCAACGAGTTAGTGGTTTAGTTATTTTTGCAAAAACTGAGCATTCAGCTAAACAACTCAATAAAGATTTTCAGACTCGAAACATTACCAAAAAATATAGAGCAATTGTGGCGAATAAGCCCATTGAAAATGAAGCAAAGTTGACTCATTGGCTGGTAAAAGATTCAAAGAAAAATCTTTCCAAAGCCTTTGTAAATGAGGCGAAAAATAGTCAAAAATCAGAATTAGTTTATAAAATTATTCAATCATCTGAACGTTATCATCTACTTGATATTGAACTACTTACAGGTCGTTTTCATCAAATTCGTTCACAACTATCAGCCATTGGTAGTCCTATTTTAGGGGATTTGAAATATGGGTTCAAAAGGAGTTCGCCCGATGGAAGTATTTTCTTGCAATCTTATCATCTTTCACTTAATCATCCTAAAACAAGAAAAGCAATCCAATTTGAAATTGAATTGCCTGATTTGTGGAAAAAGTATGGATTTTAAAAAATAAAAATACTGAATTTAAAATACTACCGCCCACAAATCCGTCGATAATCACAATAACCACAATTTTCATGGTCTTTGCGTTTTTCAAAAGGTTTTTCAGGGTTCAATAAATCTTCCACAAATTTTTGCAAATATTGTTCGGATTCATAGATAAAATCTTGGATGGTTTCACCTTCGTGGAATGAAATATCTTGTTGTAAAAGTCCCTCGTCAATATTTCGGAATGAATAGATTCCAGCGGTTACGGTATTCTCGGTTTCTACTAATTTTCGTCCTCCGATGGTTAAACCTTTAACGGAAACCATTTGCTTCAAGACCATATATTTATACAACCACAATTGCCTGAATTTATCTTTGTCTTTATTACTCAATAAATCAACATCAAGGTCTTCTACGCTGATTTTCAAGTCATTAGCTTCTACTTTTCCCGTTTTATAATCAATTACTCGCACATGATTTCCACCGATTCTATCCATGCGATCTATCCGTCCTGCAATATTTACTGAAATGATTTTATCGTTTACTTTTATATGAAACCCAACTTTTAAAGTCTTCTCCACATCCAATAATTCAAAAGGAAATATTTCATTTTTGAGTTGATAATTGATAAATTTCTTCACGATTGTCTCACCCACTTGATATAAAACGTAGTTCATTCCTTCATCAGCCCGCAAGCCCATATTGGTTTCTTTGAAGGCTTGTTTTAGGTATGAATCAATATTAGTCAAGACATTTTCTAAGTCTTCTTTTTCAACCACTCCACCATTTTCTACGAACTCTTTATCAATATTTTCAAAAGTTTTATGAATCCAATTTCCGAAAGTATCAACGCCAATTTTCTCTTCAACTTCTTCTGCCTCAGCAATTCCCGCAATTTTACTGAAATAATATTGTAAAGAACATTGAACGTATTGATTAAAATGCGATGGATAAATTCCTTTTTCAGCAATTGTTTTCTCCATGAATTGCAAAATATCCGCCGTTTTATAAATTTCTAATCGAGTTTCATCTTGTAATTTATTTTCTCCTTCAATAAATTTTATGGTTGGATATGTTAACGTAATATTTTTATTCTTTTTTGCCAGTTCATGTTCAATTTGTAGAATGAAGCGACTTTTCTCACCCGCCCCGTAGGTATCCGATGGTAAAACATGAACCAAAACAATCTCCTTCGCCCGTTGCAATAACCTGAAAAAATGGTAAGCCATTACAGAATCTGCGTGATGATGCGTTGGTAAATTAAATTGCGGATCCGTCATCGCATCGAACGGAATTAAAGTATGCTGACGGTTTGTCAACGGCAATGTTCCTTCGTTTACTGAAAGAATAATCAGTTTTTCAAAATCTAATGTACGGGTTTCTAACATTCCCATAATCTGCAAACTTTCATCGGTTTCCGACTCAAAAGGAATTTTGGTTTGTTTGATAAATTCATACAAAAACATCTTGAAACTCCGCATTGCCACGGTGTTTTTGCGGTTTTCTAAAATACCGTCCATCCGTTGCAAAATCAAGTAAAATTGAAACAAATATTCCGTTTCAATGGCATCCTGATTTTCTTTGTAAACGTCTCGTAATAAGTCAATTAGCTCATAAAAACACTTGATAGCATTCTGCGGATTATTGTTCCAATGTTTAAATAATACTGCAAACATTGGGTCGTTTTCTGAAATTTCTGCCAGTTCTTTTGAACTTAAAAATACTCTATTTCGGTCGGTGATTTCTTGGAGCGTTTTGCGAATTGGATTTAGAATCTCCTCCTCTTCGCCTGATTGATACTTCATTAATTCCCACCGCCTCAAAAATGGATGATTCAAGACCTTCACCACTTGTCTATGCGAGAATTTTGGAATTTTTACGGTTCCCCCTTCCTCAGTTTTGAATTCTACCAAGTTACGTTGCAATTCAAAAAGAGAATCAATCAACGTAAAAAGCATGGAATTTTTCAATGAAAGTCCCATCGTGATATTAAAATCTTTCACTGACTCACCCAATGAGTTCATCACAGGAACAAGCAAGTTTTCATCACCAAGAACGATGGCAGTTTGGGATGTTCGTTGCGTCCGACGCTTCGGTTCGTTTTTTGATGTTCGAAGTTCGGAGCTATCATCATTACCCCATTCCTCCATTTCTCCCTTATTCCTTTCCTCCCCTGAGGAATTCCATTCCCGATAAATATGCCCTGCCACTTTCGCCTGAATACTTGCATTAGGAACACCGATGATTTGAATGTTTTTTTTACCCGTTAATAATTCATCCGTTTCCCAAGTCCATTCATCATTATAGAGTGGCGGAATACCGTCTAATTCTTTTCCATTTTTATAATATCTTAACCAGTCTCCCCCTTTTTGGAAAGTATTATTTAAAAGATAAGTATCTGTGTCCCAGATAGTTTCAGCAAAATTTTTGCGTTTTAATAGGGTTCTGATTATTTTTTCTTCGGCATCAGACAGTGCGTTGAAACCCACGAAATAATACTTAATATGTCGGTCTTTTTGGAGAATATATTTGTCAATATTTTCTGCTAAATCACGGTAAGCCATACCTCGATAAACCAATCCTTTTTCAGTTAAACGGCTTCTTAAATTCTGATAAACCGTGTAGATATTCTCAAAAAGTTTAAAATATCGGTCGGTTCGGGCGGTTTTCATGTTGGTCCCCTTCTGAGACTCACCTAATTGCATTTGCCAACGTTCCAAGGCTTTTGCTTCCGAGATGTAACTGAATAAAGCTTTTGGGTCAACTAAATATTGGTCAATCTTATCAAAATCACTTAATAAAGTCGTTGCCCAAGTCATGAATCTTTCGAAGACTACGTTGGGGTCAATTTCTTTAAAAACATCAAATAATTCAAACAGCAGAGCCACTTGGTCAATCTGACGTAAACCCGTCATTTCCATAATAAAGTCCTCTACGGCAAACACGTCAGGAGAAAGAAAAGGAACATCTGATAACTTAGAAAGGGCTTGTTTGAAGTATAAAACGCCACGTCGAGAAGGCAACACAATACATACTTTTGATAATTGTGCGTGGTTGTGTTTTGAATATATAAGTTCTGCTGAACGTTCAAGGAAAGTCTGCATTTGTAAATTTATAGGTTAATTTTTGGGTACTACTGTAAACTGAAATTTAAGATAAATGTAGTCAAAATCCTTAATCAAACAACAACCAATGAACCCCAAATTCTAAGGTGCGTCCCATGCCCGCAAAACCTGGCGAGGCATAATATCCACCATTAAAAATACCTTGATTAATGTGAGCGAATTTTAGAAATATTCTTACTCGATTTATTCTCATATCTGCAAAGATATCTGCTTGCAAATAGCCTAAAATTTCTTGTTTATCCTGCAAATGAAATTGCTGAATGGCAGGCGTATACGCATCTGCAAAATAGCTTGATTTATAACGTAAATCTACACCAGTTTGAATGAAAAGTTTTTTCTTGTAAAGGAGATTGTAGGCTAAACGAGAATTGATAAAAAAACTTGGTATTCTCATTAAGTTATCCACATCTGACTTTGCAGTTACAAATACTTGATTAGTGGTTGAAAAATTTCTTTTTCTGAAGTCAAAACTTAATCCTATTCTTAAAATTTCAATATCGGTTTTTGCTTGCCTAACATAACTTGACGTATCATAATAAATAAAACTTGAAACTTTGGTTAAATCTATGCTTGGACGAAGTAATAATTGCTTAATTTTCAGGGAAGTGTACCCAAAAATATTAATAGTTTTTACATTTAAAAGAGAGGTAGTAGGATTGTCCCATCGAAAAGAATTATTGTAAGTCAATTGTTGCACCAGAGTGGGGGATATTGACTTGAAATCACCACCAATATTTAACCATTTACCTTGAAATTCGCCATTAATTTTAAGGTCACTTTTTCCTAAAAGGTACTCTATTTCTCCAAAAACTCTCGTGCTGTCTTTAAAATACTGATTGAGCCAAAGTCCCAAAAAGTTTTCATTTTGACCTGTTTTCGAGTAAGTAGAATTCAATGGATTTGAATAGCTAAAAAATCGTTGACGAAAGTGTAAGCGATAATTAAAACCACTGTAAAATCCCTTGATTCCCGTTTTATATTCAAAATTACTGTACTGACTTTCATTGTAAAGCGAGTCCAGTACAAGCGTTTTTGAAGTAACTGAATCCGTTGGAAATCTTATTGTTTTAGTGGAATTTGCATTTTGAAAGGCAAAAGGATAAAAGTTTTTCTGCCAACTAACCCTAAAATCTGCATCTTTAAATTGAGCTTTACGGGTCTGAAAATCAATAACTTGATAAACTTGAAACGCTTTATAACCCGCATATTCATGATAAACATGAAGGTTATAAGACTTATCTCTGGTTGAAGCATTTGTCAGAATAGGTCGATTTCCTGTAAAAGAAAGCATTTCTTGCAAAGTCCGTAATCTTGTTACTTGTTTTCCACCTTCATCGGTTGCATAATTTTCTTGAACAACTCCACCTTGGTCATTTGAATTATGGTCTGAAAGATTAAAATAGGCTAATAAAGAATATTTCTTGTTTTTAGTTTGATAGTTGGAATGCACCATAAAATCCCAGTGACTGATGGCAGCATTATCGGCAATCGCAGTTCTGTCAATGAGTTGCTTGTTGGAAGAAATCCGTTGAACGTTGAAGCCAATATTCCATAGTGAGTCAATATTTCGGCTTAATTCAAATTGTAATAAATCTTGGTCGTTGCCCCCTGGCACATAAATAATGTTTGAAAAAGGGGATTTTGTGTTGAAATAACGTACTTGTGAGGGCTTGAAGGTGTATAACGAAAAAGCATCGTAGCCCAATAAAGTCCCAATTTGTTCGGGTGCTTTATAGAAAATTGGACGAATGGCAGTGCCAATATTTCCCAAATCCGTGTAAAGATTTTTATTTCTTTGAACGAAATTATAATTATGAATTCCGTCCAAAGTAGTATCAATATTGTAAAGTCGCTTTCGATTATTAAAAACGTCTTCCTCTAAAAAATACTTAGTGGATGTTGGACCATAAACTACTTTCGTGGAATCGTCAAGTCCAATTCTGCCGTTGGCGTTTGGCTTGGTTTTATCTTGCTGATTAGGTTGCGGAAAACCCGTTTGTTGATTTCCAGTTGGGAAACCACTGCCACCTTGTTGAGGGAGATTCGTGGGGAATTGGGCTTTCAAAGAGCCTGAAAACAATAATCCAATCGTGGTAAGGATATATAAACTTAATTTCACGCTACAAATTTAGGTAAAAACGAATTAGGGTAAAAGGAGATTTGACATTAAGAGGTTTTGGATAAAGATTTTCAATTTTAATGTTTTAATTTAGAAGCTACATTAGATAAAATCAATTCATCAAAATTTGCTTTCATATCATTACACAAAAATCCGATTTCGATGGGTAAATAATACAAGTCTATTCCGTTCAATAGTTTATGATTCAAAAGAGGTATAAACTTAACCATATCTTTCTCGGTCATTAAAACAATCGTTCCATTAGAATGGTCTTGATTTTTAATTTCGATTAAATCTTTCTCCGTAAAATCATGATGATCTTTGAAAATCAGATGATTAACAACTTCAAATTGTGTTTTTGCATACGTTTCGAACGGTTTTGGATTAGCAATTCCTGACAACAATACCACCTTTTTAAAATCTATATTTTCTTTATCAGAACGACAATTTTTTGGTTTTCCGTATATGATTTTTGTGTAAAATGTTGGTGTATTTTCATTTAGGTAAAGAGTTAAATTCTTCTCTATTTCGCTTTGCCTTTCCAACGATAAACCTTCTGGACATTTTGTAATTATAAAAGCATCGGCTCTTTTTGCCCCGTGTCTTCGTTCACGTAAACGCCCCACAGGAAATGGAAAATCTTCATAAATTGGTCTGGAATAATCCATCAAAAGCAAATTTAAAGAAGGCTTAATGGCTCTGTGTTGAAAAGCATCATCAAGGATAACAACTTCAATATCACGCATTTGATAGGAAACCGCTAAAACGGCTTCAACTCTATCTTCATCAACAATTACATCAATTTCATTTTTAAATTTTAAATAATATTGGTAAGGCTCATCACCGATTATTTCTGCATTTGATGAAGAGTCAGCAATAATAAACCCTCTTGTTTTTCGTCCATATCCTCTACTTAATGTTGTGAGCGTATATTTACCCTTCAATAATCGAATCAAATATTCAACGTGAGGCGTTTTGCCAGTACCTCCAACCGTTAAGTTTCCTACGTTGATAATTGGCAAATAAAAATTAGTTTCTTCCCAAAGACCTTTATCATACAAATAGTTGCGAACATCAGTCACGAGTCCGTAGAGTAATGAAAAAGGGAAAAGGAAATATTTCATTAAATACTTAGAAATAATTATTAATTGTTAACTGATAATTGTTAATTGAAATTACCGTTTAATAAAAAAACTTAAATTACATGACAAAATTCAGAAAGAGTTATGACTTTTTAGTATATTCACACCCCTTTTAAGAAACTTTAACGTACTTATTTTTAGTAAAAGTTTCCTTCACATTGCCTAACACACGCACAATCAGACAATTAATAATAAAATTAATCGCTAAATTCCTCAAAACTTAGCCTTAACATTTATTGCTACCCCCTAACCAAAAGTATTTTACCAAATGAGTCTCAAAGCTGTCTTTACAAAACATACACTGGATTTTAAATTCGAAGCAGGAACGTCTCGGGGTGTACTCACGCATAAAGATAGTTACTTTGTTAAGATTTTTGACCATGAAAATCCAGCTGTCTTTGGTTTAGGCGAATGTTCACCTTTGAAAGGTTTGAGCATCGACGACCGCCCAGATTTTGACTTACAATTGTTGAGTATTTGTGAAAATTTCAACACCCTTGACCTCGAAGTTTATCCTTGGAATCTGAATATTATTCTCGACCAAGTGCTTGATAAAACTTTCCCATCCATTGTTTTTGCCTTTGAAACAGCCATGCTTGATTTGATGAATGGAGGTAAAAGAGTAGTTTTTAACAATGCTTTTGCTAAAGCCGACCGCACCATAAATATCAATGGTTTGGTTTGGATGGGTAATAAAGATTTTATGCTTAATCAGATTGATGAGAAATTATCATTGGGATATGACACTATTAAAATGAAGGTTGGAGCAATTGATTTTAAGAAGGAATGTGAAATTTTGGCTTATATCCGTGAAAGATACGATGAAAGTAAAATAACACTCAGAGTTGATGCGAATGGTGCTTTTTCAATTCATGAAGTTTTTTCTAAACTCCAGAAATTAGCGGAATTCAAACTTCATTCCATTGAACAACCTATTAAACAGGGTAATGTTGATTTGATGGCAGAACTCTGTCAGAACACGCCAGTACCCATTGCTTTAGATGAAGAATTGATTGGCGTAAGAGAATATACTGACAAATATAAACTGTTAAAAAGAATAATGCCTCAGTACATCATTTTGAAACCCACGCTTGTAGGTGGTTTCCAACAATGTAGAGAATGGATTGAAAATGCCAACCGCTTAAAAATTGGGTGGTGGATGACATCAGCCTTAGAATCAAATATTGGCTTAAACGCCATTACCCAGTTCACCGCAGAATTCAACAATAATATGCCCCAAGGACTTGGAACAGGGCAATTATTCTATAATAATATACCTTCACCTCTCGAAATCAGTAACGGAAAAATCTTTCATAATGCTGAAACTCATTGGGATTTATCAGTTTTGGAGTTCTTGGTTTAAATTTAATAAACTATTTTGTTTCAAAAACTCAATTTTGTTAATTCATAATTAGAAGTAAATCATAAATAAAAACTCTCTAAATCTTTGTCGTTAATTTAGTAGTGTGCAAATTTGCAGAAACAAACCAACGAAAATCAAATTTCAATGAATATTCAAGCACTTGACAAAGACCTCCTTTCTTTATTTGAAAAAAGAGTAGCATTAAGCCAAATGGGATACGACCATCGTGACTACGATGATGTGGAAGAAGTCTTACATGATTTAGAGGACAATTTTAACGAAAAATACGGTACATATTTAGAGGGTATTCTTTCTGATATTCATAAAGAATACTGCCCAGAATCAGATGTCTTATTACCAACTGCCTATTTGGCGAAATCTTTTAAAGAAACCCCAGACGGTGGTATCGAAGTAGGAAAAGATGCGGGAGTTTTGGTTGAGTTAGAGGCTGACCCAGATGCAACGGCAAAATTAATTCTATTGCCAACGCCAACTCGGATTGTTTTGCAAGTTGGTAAGAAGAAAAACATCGTTTGGGAAGCGGAGGGGGTTGATTTTTAGGGAGTTGCCTTAAATTTATTTTTGAGCCACGAATGAACGAATTTTTGAAATAAATTAATCGTTCATTCGTGGCTTTATTGTATAAAAAAACTTCTGTCGAAATTATCAACAGAAGTTTGAATCATTAACCATTTTAATATCTA
>JAYUIP010000155.1:0-9189 GCA_043765945.1 Arcicella sp. | reverse complement strand
CCATTACGATGGCATAAACGCCAAATCCCACAAGAGCTAATACCAACATTAACAGCGTATTATACACAATTTTTGAAAGAATTATACCTACTGGACTTGCCAATGTGTAATAATACAATAACCTTCCAAAACGCTCTTGGGTAAAACTCTTGGCGATGGCATTCATGGCGGTAAATAACAGAATAATCCAAAAGAGTGTATTCCAAGTAATTTTATCAATCTCATTTGACTTTAATTGAAATGATAAATAACACACATAAACCGTACTGACGATATACAAAATCATGCCATTCAAGGCATATTTTTGACGAAGTTCTAATCGTATCTCTTTGTCTATCAGTGCTTTAATTTCTTTTAACATTCTTTTTGCCACTAAGGCTCTGGGACGCATAGTCGAAGGCACAAAGTTTTGCTTAATTTGAAATTTTTAGACTTTGCGTCTTCCCTTCTTAGCGATTTTTTTATACTTCCTAAAACACCCACAAAGTTACGACACAAAAGAACCTCACGTACACAAAGAAAACAATATTTTGACAAACCAAAATGTTTATCTGTGAATACTTCATAATCAAGGAACTCTTTGTTAATTTTACTTTGTTTTGAATAAATCTAAATAAGGAGTTTAGTTATCAGTTATTGGTTATTAGTTACTGGTAAAATTGTCCGAAATACTAATAACCAATAACTAATAACTATCTTGAAAACCATCGCAGACTTGAAAAAGGGAGAAAGAGGAATAATTGTCAATTTTACGGACGATGAACTTTCTTTGAGATTATTAGAAATGGGCTGTTTACCTGGCACACAAGTAACTATGACGCACATCGCACCCTTCGGCGACCCAATTGCCGTGAAGGTTTCGGGTTATGTTTTGTCCATGCGTAAAGACGAAGCTGAGACCATTATTATTGCTTAATTTTAACCAATTAAATTGAAAAAATCACCAAAAATAGCCCTCATTGGAAATCCAAACGCTGGGAAATCATCACTATTTAATTCACTGACGGGACTTCGCCAAAAAACGGGCAATTTCCCTGGCGTAACGATGGATAAGCTCATCGGTAAGTGGAAATTGGAGAAGGGCGATGATGCCGAAATCCTTGATTTGCCAGGCATTTATAGCATCTACCCAAAATCGGTGGATGAACAAGTGGTTATCAATATTTTAGCCAATCCACAGCATCCCGATTATCCCGATTTGGCGATTGTTGTTGCCGATGCCTCCAATCTCAAACGTAATTTATTGTTGTTTAGTCAGGTTAGAGATTTGGGAATTCCAACGGTTTTGGCACTAAATATGATTGACGTTGCCGAGAGTCAGGGCATCGTGATTAACTCCGTGAAATTAGCTCGTGAATTGAATGTGGAAGTGGCGGAAGTTAATGCCAAAAAGGGAATAGGATTAAACGGTTTGAGATTATCAGTAAATAAAACACTTGAAACAAATTATAACTCAAACGACTCATTACCAATGGATTATGACCGTGAGATGGTCGAGGAAATTAAAGAAAAATACGGAGATACTGACGATTATCACGCTCTTCTTTGGCTTTCTGAACATGATAATTTAAAACAATTTGATGAAAAACAACGAATAGGTTTTGACGAAATTCAGGAGAAATACCATTGGAAAACCCAAGATGCTCAGTCGAAAGAGACGATGGCGAGGTATTCGCAATTGACTGAAATTGTTGATAATTGTTTGCACGAAGTCCCTGCCGAAGAGGAAGAAGTGAATACTTGGACGGACAGATTAGACAGAATTTTCTTGCACCGTTTTTGGGGATATTTTATCTTTTTAGGAATTCTTTTCATCGTTTTTCAAGCCATTTTTACGTGGGCAACTTATCCGATGGACTTAATTGACAGTGGAATTGCCAATTTGAATGATTTCTTAAAAACTAATCTCCCACCCACAAAATTAACCGATTTATTGACCGATGGATTAATTGCGGGCATTGGCGGAGTGCTGATTTTTATACCCCAAATTGCATTTCTATTTCTGTTTATATCCATGTTGGAAGAAACGGGATATATGTCCAGAGTAATGTTCATTATGGATAAATTGATGCGACGATTTGGGTTGAATGGTAAATCAGTAGTACCCATGATTTCGGGCGTTGCTTGTGCTGTCCCTGCCATTATGAGTACCCGAAGCATTGGTTCTTGGAAAGACAGACTTATCACAATTATGGTTACGCCATTGATGTCATGTTCCGCTCGTTTGCCGATTTATACCGTTCTGATTGCCTTAGTTGTACCTGAAAAAAGCACCCTTTTTGGCATATTAAATTTGCAAGGAGTGGTTCTTTTTGGGATGTATTTATTAGGATTTTTCACGGCATTATTATCAGCTTATGTAATGAAGTTGTTATTGAAAGTCAAGGAAAGAAGCTATTTCATCATGGAATTGCCATCTTATAAAAGCCCAAGGTTTTCACACGTTATGCTTACTATTTTAAACTCCACTAAAGCCTTTGTTTTTGAAGCTGGAAAAGTGATTGTGGCAATCTCAATTGTGCTTTGGGTGTTGGCAAGTTATGGTCCTGATGATGCCATTGAACAAGCTGAAATCTACGTGAAAGCACAGAACCCTACGCTCTCGGGCATTGAACTACAGAACAAAATATCATCTCAAAAATTAGAAAATTCTTACGCAGGACGCTTCGGAAAATTAATTGAACCCGCTATAAAACCGCTTGGATATGACTGGAAAATAGGAATTGCCTTGATTACCTCATTCGCAGCTCGTGAAGTTTTTGTGGGAACAATGTCCACCATTTATAGTTTGGGAGGAGAAGCCAATGAAGAAAATTCAACGGTGATGAAAAGACTGAAAGCCGAAATAAATCCTGAAACTGGCAAGCCGATGTATGACATGGCTTTGGGCTTTTCACTCTTAATTTTCTACGCTTTTGCCATGCAATGTATGAGTACATTAGCCGTAACTTATCGAGAAACAAAATCTTGGAAATATCCAACTATTCAGTTCGTTTACATGACCTCTTTGGCGTATATATCGGCTTTTATTGTTTATCAATTGTTGAAGTAAAAAAGGTTTTAGGGAAAGGGTATTAAAATTCTTAATACCCTTTTTTACTGAAATTTACAAAAATATTCTACCCTTTATTCCCCTTCACCATCCCCTCCGTTACCTCATTCATAATCCTAATTTTCTCCTGAAAATCGCCTTTGATTGACTTTCTAATTTCTCTCAAATTTTCTAATAATTGTTGAACATTTTCGGGAATGATGTCGTCCAAAAACTCTCTCATTCGCTTTGCCATCGTGGGTGATTTTCCGTTAGTAGAAATACCAATTTTTAAATCTCCTTTCTGCACAATTGAGCCTAAATAAAAATCGCATAGGTCGGGTGTGTCGGCAACATTACAAAGAATATGTCGTTCAGATGTTACTCTTTTAATGTTAGTGTGTAATTCTGGATTATCGGTTGAAAGGATTACTAAGTCTCTATTATTCAAATCATTAAATTCAAATTTTCTTTCAATTAAAGTGACATTTGGGTAATCTTTTACATACGCTAACAGTTCCTCTCTAAACATATCCGCTACCATCGTCACCTTCGTATCTGGACTATTATTCAACATGGCAGACAGTTTCTCTAAGCCCACATTACCACCGCCAACCAACAGTACATCCAATTCTTCCAACTTCAAAAAAACTGGGAAAAGGCGATTTTTTTTTTCTTTATTATTTTGCATTATTTTTAGAAATGGGTAATGGGTTAAACATCTATTTTACAAAATTACTCATTTATTAACTTTGTTTGAAAAATACGAAGGCTTATCAACAAAAAAGTCCTACCTCCACGAAGGAAGTAGGACTTTAAAACTAACATTTATTTTAATTACCAACCTGGATTTTGTTGCGTTTTCAACGTTGGGTTGTTATTGATTTCTTCAATTGGCAGGGGCCAAATAAATCTGAAATTTGCATAAGGAATTGCAGCCAATCTTACGAAAGTCGTAGTTGGATTATTTGTGTAAAGAGCCGTGAATACGTTTGTATTGCTTGCCTTTGAAGGGATTCCTCCCGCAGTGAAAATTGGGTCAGTTGCCAAACGGTGAATGTCTAACCAACGCATACCCTCTGCTAAAAATTCAATTCTACGCTCGTTTAAAATAGCTTGAATTAACTCTTGATTTGTTTTTAAATTTACATCTGTATAACGTCCCGCACCCGCTGGTACCGCACGATTACGTACTGCATTTAACAACTGTAAAGCTCTCGCATCCACACCCGTAGCAGTACGAGCAATGGCTTCAGCAACATTCAATAAAACCTCCGCATAACGAATAATTGGGGCATTATCTGTACGAGCCGTTGCATCGGCATATTTCTTACTGAACATGGCACCACGACCAGGAGAAGTTGCTCCGTCTTGCTGAACCATATTAGTTGATTTACGAAAATCATCTGCTGGGAAGAAAGGTTGATTCCAAATAATTGGGCTAATTCCCACGATTCCACGTCCACCCGCAGTTGAAGCAATGTACATGGCTGGGGCTGCACCGTTTTGACCACCATTATCGACATCATTATTTTCAATTGATAAGATAGATTCTACGTTAGCTTTGTTTCCTGCCGCAAAAGGTCCCATTGGTGTTGCCGTTAATTGATAGCCTCCAATTGGAGACACTAAATTCCCAGTTACTGGCACTAATTTATTCGCTTCCGCAATCACTTGGGCAAAATTGTTTTGATGCAATCTAATTCTTGTTTTCAAAGCAATGGCAGCACCTTTTGTTGCACGAGTAATTCCGTTCTTGGCACGAGTTGCTGATAAATTTGTTTCAGCAAAGTCCAAATCTGCCAACATTTTGTCATAACATTCTGCTACGGTATTACGTCCTTGCTTAGAAGCCTCATCCACTGAAACTCCCGTGCTTGTTCCCACAGGTTGCTCACGGTATGGAATTCCGCCCGCTGCCGCCGTTGGATTGTCGCCAAAAGGGCGTGAAAAGTTAGCCAATAGATAAAAATGTCCCATTGCTCTCAATAAACGCAATTCTCCTTCATAAGAATTTTTGACGGCATCGGTTAAACTTCCTCCCGTTGGTGCTTTACGAATCCCGTCAATCACCACGTTTGCACGGTTAATCATGGCGTAAGCTGTTTGCCAGAAAAAGCCATTATTGGGAGTGGCTGCATCATAAGTAGTATTATAAGTTACTCCGTAAAAAGCCGCAACACTCACCATGTCTTCCCCACGAACATCACCTTGCTGAAGATGAGCTGCTCCGAAAGGATACCCACGAACAGCTCCACCTGCATAAAACCCTGATTGAGCACCATCATAAACACCTGCTACGGCAAGTTCAATTCTTTCAGGCGTTTGGTAGGCAGTTGATTCTGAAAGGGCATCAATTGGTGTAAGGTCTGTGACCGAACACGCCGTTGCTAACATCAGCGTTGTGCCGAGAGCAACTATATTTTTATATGATATAATTTTCATTTTATTTCTCTTAAATATTTATTGATATTAAAAACCTACGTTAACCCCAAAAGTAACTACTCTAAACTGTGGATTTGTGTTAAAATCAAGTCCAAAAGTTTGGTTTACGTCACCGTTTGAATTTAATTCTGGATCTAAACCTTTATATTTTGTGAAGGTAAAAGCGTTTTGTACCTGTCCATATAAACGAACATTAGTGATACCGATGTTTGCTTTTTTCAAAACATCTTTTGGTAAAGTATAACCCACAATGATGTTTTGGATTCTGATAAAATCACCGTCTTCAATGAAACGAGAAATTGCTTGTCCTGAGAAGTTTGTGATATTATTACTTCCTAAAACAATTTTAGGAACATCCGTAACTTGTCCTTCTGTTTTCCAACGATTTAAAATTTCCGTTCCATTATTGTTAAAATCTTGATTTAAAAGTGTTTCTTGACGGGTCACGTTGTAGATTTTATTTCCACCTGAAAAACGAGTGAAAATTTCTAAATCTAAGCCTTTGTATTTGAATGTATTGGTAAATCCACCAAAATAAGTTGGATTAGAATTTCCTAATACTTTTCTATCTCCAGGATTAACTTCATCCGCAACATCATTCGATAATAAAGAAGCACCCGTTGCACTACCTGGTGTTCCAGGATTAGCGGCATCATAGAATGTATATCCTCCTGTATTAACGTTTCTCTGAACAATACGTCCGTTGCCTTTCATAAATAATGGAAAACCATTTGAAGGATTTACCCCTGCACTTTCATATCCGTAAAATGAAGCGACAGACTCGCCTACTCTAATGATGTGGTAAGGTCCCGCAAAAATTGGCTGGTCTTTTCCATCAATTCCTTTGTTCAAGGCAGTCACTTTATTGTTATTGGTTGAGAAGTTAAAATTCATATCCCAACTAAAATTCGCCTTTTTGATAGCCTCAACGCTTAAATTGAATTCTACGCCTCTATTATACAATGAACCTACGTTCTTAGAGATTGAGTTGTTTGGAACACCCAAAGATGGAGCCGTTGGAGCTCCCAAAATCAAGTCTGAAACGTTGTTATTGTAATATTCAGCTGAGAATATGATTCTGTTGTCCAAAAATCCAAGGTCAATACCATAGTTAGATTGTGTACTTGCTTCCCATTTCAAGGCTGAATTACCCGCCTGTGTGAAACCTACACCGTTTTGTGAAGCATATTGTGCTGCACCAAACAAGCCTAAGTAAGGAAATGAACCAATATCAACGTTACCAACCTGGGCATAACTGGCTCTCAACTTGATGTCGTTAATTGTTTTAGCAATATTAGAATTCTTATAAAACTCTTCATTTGAAACTCTATATGCCAATGAACCACCAAAGAAATTACCTCTACGACTTTCTGCTGGTAGTGACGATAGACCATCGTTACGTCCAGAGAAAGTTAAGAAATATTTATTGTCATAATCATACTGAATACGTCCAAAATAAGAATCGAATCCATTATTTACCCCAAAACCAAATACGGTTGGCACTGAGAAACTTCCTGAAATAATATTCTCTTGTTGAAAAAATCTATCCGAAAAGTTTGCAGCATTGGCAGTAAACGTTGAAGTAACCTGCTTTTGATACTCAACACCCGCCGTTAAATTAAACGAGTTTTTGCCAAAATCTTTCAAATAATTCAATGTATTTTGCCAGTTCCAACGAGTCACATTTCTTGAAGTTTGTGCAACGTTACCATTCGCTCCACGAGCATCACCGTGACGTGGGTCTTGTGATGAGAAAGCACGAAGGTCAGTATAATCCAAACCAATCATTGATTTCAAAGTCAAACCTTCAAATGGTGTGATTTGTAGGTAAGTAGTTGACAAAGCACGACCAATTTGATTTGAAAATTTATTATTATCCAACACAAATTGAATATTTGTGTAATTATTATCAATACCTCGCTTGTTGGCACCTTGTCCCAAAACAGCACCATCGGGAGAAATGTTATAACCCGTTGGATGAGTAGCATCATAAATTGGGACGTTAGGGAATAAACGTGCAGCCCCAGTCAAGTTGCCCGACAAAGCATTTGTTCCTGAATTTAAGCCAGTATTTTCAGTGCGTGTAATCTGTAATTTTGTACCAACCGAAACATATTTATTGAAATTATGGTCAAGATTTGAAGTGAAAGTATAACGCTTTTGACCGTTAGAAACCACTGCACCCTGTTGATTATTGTATCCCAAAGAGAAATAATAATTCGTTTTTTCAACGCCACCACTGAAACTCATGTTATAATTCTGAGCAATTCCTTGACGAAGAATAACATTTTGCCAATCCGTATTGGTATTATTCGCATCTAAAAATGCTTGGTCTTGTGCCGTTGCTGAATTATTTTTAATTTTCTCATTGGCAATTTCCACAAATTGAGAAGCATTTAATAAACTTAAACGGTTGATTGGGTTTGTAACTCCGTACTGAACATCAAAATTAACTTTCAATGGTTGACCTTTTTTTCCTTTTTTCGTAGTAACCAAAATCACGCCATTGGATGCTCTCGAACCATAAATAGCGGTTGCGGCACCATCTTTCAAAATATCAAAAGATTCAATATCATTTGGATTGATGTCAGCCAACGGATTTGAAGGAACGTTGGCACCTGCCTGATTTCCGTCTAATGCTGGCACGCCGTCAATAACAATCAAAGGTGAACCTCCCGATGTGATTGAGTTTGTTCCACGAATACGGATACGGGGTGCTTGACCAATAATTCCAGAACCAACCGTCACTTGCACACCTGAAGCACGACCTGCCAATTGCTGGTCAAAACTTGCGGTGGTCAGGTTGGAAATGTCCTTACCAGCCACACTCGAAATGGAAGAAGTCAATTTGGATTTTTTCTGAACACCGTAGCCAATCACGACAACCTCTTCTAAGTTTGCCACATCAGAAATTAAAGAAACATTAATTTCTGACCTTGCACCCGCTGAAACTTCCGATTTTGTGTAACCCACGAAAGTGAAAACCAAGGTTGGAGAACCTGAAACATTGATTTTGTAGGAACCGTCAGCGTTTGTAGTTGTTCCTTTTGATGTGCCTTTCACGCTCACACTCACGCCTGGAAGTGAGGAGCCGTCTTCGGAAGAAGTTACTTTTCCCGAAATCATTCTGTCTTGTGCAGATACCCTAAACACGAGTAGAAGCAAAAGAACAAAACTCGTTAGTAGTTTTTTGTTCATTTGTTGATAAATTATAAGTTGATGAAAATTAAAATTCGCTCAAAAGCGACCTGCAATTTACAAAACAAATATTGTTAAGTGAATAAGAATTTTTAAAAATGCTTATAAAATGATAACCAAACAAGTCTTCATATTGAAGGTGAATAACTGTGATTAAAACAAAAAGGGAGCATCTTTTTCAAGATACTCCCTTTTTGCAATTGTAAAATAGTCTATGCCACCGTGGCAATCGCCTGCATCGCACCCATTGCTGAACGTAATCTATCGCCCACAATCTCAATTGAGTGTGTACGCAAAGCTTTATTTACCGCATTTAATGCTCTGTTATCTACCCCGTTATCTTTTCCTTCGTTGAAATTTGTACCGATAATATCCGTCTCTACCTTCGTCATGAAATCTGCTAAAAGAGGCTTACAAGCGTGGTCGAATAAATAACATCCGTATTCAGCCGTATCAGAAATTACCGAGTTCATTTCGTATAATTTTCTACGAGCAATCGTGTTGGCGATAAGTGG
>JAYUIP010000154.1:0-1035 GCA_043765945.1 Arcicella sp. | reverse complement strand
AAGGAAACATACACGGCAGTTTCTGAACCCGCAAACAATAATCCTTTGCGATTTGGGTCTTCTTTGACGGAATTTATCGGGTCGTTTGGTAAACCATTTACGGTTTCTTGCCAAGTTTTTCCACCGTCACGGGTACGCATAATGTGGGGTCGCATATCATCATTTCGGATACGATTGACGGCTACGTAGGCACTGTTTACGTCAAAATGACTGGCTTCAATCATTGATATTTTCGACCATAACCAATAATTATTTTTCTCTCCCGAAGGCGTTGTAGGCGTAATATTCTGCCAGTTTTTACCGCCATCTTTTGTGATATGAATGAGTCCGTCGTCCGTTCCCGCCCAAATTGTATTAAGGTCTTTTGGCGAAGGGGCAAGGGCATAAATTACGCCACGACGAGCCATTTTTTTCATGTCTTCGGTACGATAAATTCCTACGCTTTCTGGAATATCGGAATAGGTTTCACGGCTCAAATCTGGGCTAATAATCGTCCAAGAATTTCCTGCATCTTGGGTTTTGAAAAGTACATTTCCTGCTAAAAATAGCGTTTTGGGGTCAATGGGCGAGAAAAGCACGGGGGCAGTCCTCACAAAACGATACTTCCCAGAACGAACCGCTTCGGGAGCAATGTTTTGAACTTGACCCGTTCGTTTATCAGTTTTTGTGATTTTTCCTCCGTAAATAATGTTCGGGTCGAGCGGGTCGGCAGCCACATATCCGTACTCCTCCACGCCCGCAGGATGCCACTCCCGATAGCCAATATTGCCATCATTACTCCGTGATGCAATGCTGACCGAACCGCTTTCTTGTTGCCCACCCAAGACATTATACGGAAAGGCATTATCGGTACTGACGTGATAAAATTGTGCCGTTGGTTGGTTGTACCACGATGAAAAAGTTTCTCCACCATTCACCGTAATGATTGCCCCTTGATCGGCAGCGATGAGGATGATGTCGGTATTATCAGGATTTATCCAAATTCGGTGATAATCATCGCCGCCAGGTGCGCCTCTAAAAGCCGTCCAAGTTTTT
>JAYUIP010000153.1:0-1035 GCA_043765945.1 Arcicella sp. | reverse complement strand
TATACAAAAGCCTACAAATTGAAAAGTTCTCCAAAATATTAAACACTTTAAGTTTTATACGCAAGAAATTATAAACCTAATTCACCAAAAATCTGTCTGTATTCAATCGGTTTTTGGTTTTTTTGCATTCTGAATGTGCGGTTAAAGTTAGATAAATTATGAAATCCACAGTCAATTGCTATTTGCTGAACACTTTTTCTGTTTTCAATCAGCATTTGACAACCAAAACCAATTCTCACTTCAGTCAGAAATTGGATGTAAGTCTTTTGTGTTCTGCTTTTAAAATATTTACAAAAGTTTGATACCGACATATTAGCTACTACTGCCACTTCATCAATCAGAATCTTTCGGCTATACTGGTTTAGCGTAAATTCATACACTTTATTAATTCTTTGGGTATCCAATCTTTGATAAGCATCCACAAAGCCTCTGCTACTGAGTTGTTCTATTTCATCAGAGACTGCAATTGTTTCTAATATTTCGAGCAGAATACATAGTTTTTTCAAACTATTATCGGTTTCAAAAATCTGAGATATTAACTTGATTACGATATTTCTCGTGTTGCCAACAATTCTCAAACCCAATTGAGATTTTTCAAATAAAAATTTCACATGCTTCAATTCTTTTAAATTACAAAAGGTTTCTCCAAAAAAATTCGGCAGAAACTGAATCACATTTGCCATTGCCATTTGCCCCTGCTTATCGTTGAAATAACTCACATCATTCTTCCAAACATGGGGTAAATTAGCCCCAACCAACACTAAATCACCATCTTCAAAAAATTCAATATTATCGCCCACAAAACGATTACCTTTTCCATGAATGATATGAGTTAATTCTAACTCAGGATGAAAATGCCATTTAGTATAAAAATGAGAAACTGTATCAGTTCGTACAACAAATGAACTATCGGCATTTGAATCTATTTTACGAAGAATGGCTTGCATATTGAAGACTATTTGTTAGTATTTATACAAATTTGATAAGATTTCACCAGTATTCCATAAGATTTCATAATTAAGATATTGAATAGTA
>JAYUIP010000152.1:0-9215 GCA_043765945.1 Arcicella sp. | reverse complement strand
TTTCAAATTCGTCTTCGTGGCGAATAATACGCATCCCACGCCCACCACCACCAGCCGTAGCCTTGATGATAACGGGATATACGATTCCTTTGGCTAATTCTTTGGCTTCCTCCACGGTATCAATCAACCCTTCCGACCCTGGAATCACGGGAACGCCCGAAGTTTTCATGGTGGCTTTGGCAGTTGCTTTGTCGCCCATAGCATTGATTTGGTCGGCACTTGCCCCAATAAATTTGATGCCATATTCCGAACAAATCCTTGAAAATTCAGCATTTTCAGACAAAAAACCGTAGCCAGGGTGAATGGCATCTGCCCCCGTAACTTCCGCCGCCGAGATGATGGCAGGAATATTCAAATATGATTGTCGGCTGGGCGGAGGACCGATACAAACGGCTTCATCCGCAAATTTTACGTGGAGACTTTCACGGTCGGCAGTGGAATAAACTGCCACCGTTTTGATGCCCATTTCTCGGCAAGTCCTAATGATTCGCAAAGCGATTTCACCACGATTGGCAATGAGTATTTTTTTAAACACGATATTTCAATTAACAATTATCAATGAACAATTATCATTTACTTCCATCGAAATATTTGAATATAATTTACTGATAATGAGGGTTTTATATTGAAAAGATATACAATATTATCAAAAAATATACGACAACTAACATTTTGATTACAGCGATAATATCAAAGAATCGCCTGATTATTGTTAATTGATTATTGATAATTGTGCTACTGTTCTACAACAAAAAGAGGTTGGTCATATTCTACGGGTGTGGCGTTTTCAACCAACACCTCCACAATTCTACCCGAAATTTCAGATTCTATTTCGTTAAAAAGTTTCATCGCTTCGATGATACAAACGGTTTGTCCTTTTGTAATATCGGAACCAACTTCCGCAAAATTAGGCTTATCTGGACCTGCCGAGCGATAAAATGTTCCAATCATCGGAGATTTTATCGTAACTCGATTGGAGGCAACCGCAGGGGCAACCGCTGCGGGAGCAACAGCCACAGGAGCAACCGCTTGTGCTACGGGAGCAACCGCAACGGGTGCGGGAGCCGCAGCCACTACTTGCTGAACCACAGGAGCAGCACCGTATCTCTTTACAGATAATTTCAGTTCGGAGGTTTCGATGTTTACCTCATCCAAGTTTGACTGTGCAATAAAGTCAAGTAAATTTTGAATTTCTTTGTTTTCCATTTTTTATTAAGGGGTTAGGGGTCGGGGGTTAGGGGTTAGAGATATAGTTTTTTACTAATCCCTAATCCCTAACCCCTAACACCCTTATTTAACTCTTTCTACATACTCATAAGTACGAGTATCTACTTTGATTTTTTCGTCAGTTTGAATGAACAACGGAACGGTGATTGTTGCACCAGTTTCCACCGTTGCGGGTTTTTTAGGAGCATTTGCCGTATCACCTTTGATGCCGTGTTCGGTATAAGTTACCACCAATTCCACAAACATTGGCATTTCGCAAGAGATGGGTAAATCGGTTTCGGTATTAATCAAAATCTCTACTTCCTGTCCTTCTTTCATCAAATCAGAACCTTCCACCATTTCTTTGTTGAGGGTAATTTGCTCGAAAGTGTTGTTGTCCATAAAAGTAAAACCGAACTCCTCGGCATACAAATATTGAAATGCCCGACGTTCCACCCGCACGGGATAGATGTTCACCCCCGCATTGAAGGTATTATCAATCACTCTGCCCGTGGTCAATGATTTCAATTTTGTTCTTACAAAAGCAGGACCTTTGCCTGGCTTAACGTGGAGGAATTCAGTAATTGAATACAAATCGTTGTTGTATTTAATTACTAATCCGTTTTTGATGTCTGCGGTATTTGCCATTTTATGTTTTTTTACTGTATTCTTATTAATCTATATCGCCCATTTCAAATAAATACTCCCCCAAGTAAATCCTCCGCCAAAAGCCGCTAAAATCAAGTTATCGCCCTTTTTTAATTGAGATTCATAATCCCATAAACATAGTGGAATCGTTGCTGCGGTGGTATTTCCATATTTTTGAATGGTTAGCATTACTTTTTCTTCGCCAACGCCCATTCGGTGTGCGGTTGCGTCAATGATACGTTTGTTGGCTTGGTGGGGTACTAAAAATGCAATATCATCCCCTGTCAAATTGTTCCTTTCCATGATTTCTGCCGAGACATCCGCCATTTTTGTTACTGCAAATTTAAACACTGCCGGACCTTCTTGATGAATAAAATGCCATTGTTTATCAATCGTTTCGTGGGTTGGTGGATAAGCACTTCCGCCCGCTTTTTGAATGAGATAATCTGCCCCAGAACCGTCCGATTTCAAGATAAAATCTTGAATTCCCAGACCTTCATAATTAGCTTCCAACAAAACTGCTCCTGCACCATCCCCAAACAACACACAACTGGTTCGGTCGGTATAATCAACAATTGACGACATTTTATCGGCTCCAACCACCACCACTTTTTTGTAACGTCCTGATTCTATGAACATTGCACCCGTTATCAAGGCATTTATAAAACCTGAACAAGCCGCTGCAATATCAAAAGAACCCACATTCTTAATCCCAACTCCCTGACAAATTAGATTGGCAGTGGCAGGGAAAAAATGGTCGGGCGAGATGGTCGCACAAATCAATAAATCAATTTCTTCGGGTTTGATATTTGTTTTTGATAGTAAACCTTTGACCGCCTCAATCGCCATTACAGAAGTCCCTTTCCCTTCGCCTTTCAAAATATGGCGTTCTTTGATGCCCGTTCGAGTCATAATCCATTCGTCGGTGGTATCAACAAGTTTGGCAAGGTCAGCATTGGTTAGAATGTCTTCGGGAACATATCCCTGTACGCCCGTAATTGCAGCAGTTATTTTGGTCATAACATTTTAGGTAGCAGATATGAGGTATGAGATATGAGGTAATTGATGCATATAAATCTTAGCAAAAGAACGTAGTCAAAATGTGACATGAGTTTTAACTCCATGTACTTTCATAAATCTACAATCTCATACCTACGACCTCATACCTACGACCTCATACCTACCTTAACGCTTCTTTAATTTTTTTCAATAAATCCGATTCAACTATCTTGCGACAGAGTTGAACCATATTTTTTGCCGCCGTTACCGACGACGAACCGTGTGCAATAATAACATTTCCGTTTACGCCAATTATCGGACTTCCACCCACGGCTTCGTAATTTGTTTTATCCAAAAACTCATCTCTAATACCCTTTTCCTTCATAATGCCGTAGAGAGACTCGCCCATTTTTAAGAGGATATTTCCCGTAAAACCATCTGTCACAATAACATCAGCTTTACCTCTAAAAAAATCTTTTCCCTCAATATTACCAATAAAATTGATAGATTTATCTTCTTTCATCAATTTATAGGCTTGTTGAACGATCAGCGAACCCTTTTCCTCTTCCTCCCCAATATTCATCAAACCCACCCTTGGCGATTCAATATTCATGGTTGCTTTGGCATAAATAGAACCAAGAACACCAAATTGAGCGAGCATTTCTGGCTTTACGTCGGCATTAGCTCCAATATCCAAAATTACTGCCAAATTCCCATCAACTTGGGGGGCAAAACCTGCAATCGGGGGGCGTTGAACGCCGTCAATGGTTTTAATAGAAAACAACGATCCGACCATCATTGCTCCTGTATTTCCTGCGGATGCAAATACATCAATCTCGCCAGTCTTTAAAAGTTTAAACCCAACTCCGATGCTGGAATTGGGTTTAGATTGCAAGGCTCTAACGGGGTGTTCACCCATTTCAACAGTCTCATTTGCTTCAACGATTTCAATGTTTGTACCCTTAAAATTCTGATTATCAAGTATTTGTTGAATATCCTGAACTCTACCAATCAAAACGATAGTAGTGTCGGCAGGTAACTCTTGTGCTGCTAATATAATTCCCTCTACGATTGCTTTGGGGGCAAAATCTCCACCCATTGCATCAATACCTATCTTCATTAATTTGTTTTCTGGTTAAACGATTTAACCACAAATTTAACGACTAATGAGGTGTGAATCAGTATTTTTTCGTAAAAATAGTTTCAAAAATTGCGTTTTCTTTGAAACTCAACTCTTGAAACTATTTTGAATTTGTTGATATAATGTTCAATACTCAATGTTCAATATTCAAGTAAAAAAATGAACGCTTAACTACTTGAGCATTGAATATTGAACATTAATCAGTTAAAAATTTACGCTTGAACAGCATAACCTTCAACAACCATTTTACCTTTGTACATCAAGTTTCCTTCAAATACGTGAGCACGATGACGTAAGTGAATTTCGCCAGTGGTTGGGTCAGTTGTGATTGTTTTTGGAGTACCAAAGTCGTGTGAACGTCTTTTATCTCTGCGAGTTGTCGAAATTCTCCGTTTAGGATGTGCCATTTCTTTATTTCCTTAAATTATGATTCGTTATTTATTTATTTATTA
This sequence comes from Arcicella sp., assembly GCA_043765945.1. GTDB lineage: Bacteria > Bacteroidota > Bacteroidia > Cytophagales > Spirosomataceae > Arcicella. The sequence goes on along the minus strand of JAYUIP010000152.1, from coordinate 4,769 downwards.
CTAATTTTTATTCAGTTTCATTAAAGCCTCCCAACGTGGGTCAATCGGCTTTTGTACTTCTATTGATTCATCATCAACTTGACTTTCATTTTTAATGGTTGAATAAACAATTTCTCCTTCATCTTCTGATTCCTCATCGTTCGGTTCAAAATTATCATCTTCATCATCTCCAAAATCTAAGTCATCATCATCTAAATCATCCTCATCAATGTCTTCTTCTTTATATTCGTCCTCAAATTTTTTCATTAAACTTTCATACGTTACTTCGTCTTTAATGAAGCGTGGATGGAGTTTTTTGATAGGGATTTGTAATCCAATAAAATCAAAAATATCTTGTGCAACGTTGATATACTGTGTATTACGGTCAATCAACATCAATTCCTCAGTGATTTCCTCATTATGGTCAGAGAATTTCAAAATCATTTTCTGCGTAATATCCACTGGAAAATCAAAAAGATCAAGACTTCTATCGCAAGTTAGTTCAACGCTTCCAGTGATATGATACATCATCTGAATCATCGTTTCATTTTTATTGAGAACGACTGTTGCCTTAAAATTTCCCTTTTGAATTAGTTCTTGGTCAAGTGCCTCAAAAAAGTCATTGTTCCCCTCAAATTCATGCAAATATTGCTTGTTTTCAAGGCGAAAAATGTCTATTTTGAAGGTACTTAAGATACTTTTCTGCACGGACTTAATTTTAAAAGATTGCAAAATTAAGGACTTTTTTTTACAAAGAAAAGGAAAGATTGAAATTAGTTATGAGTTATGAATTATGAATTATAAGTGAGTGTTCTAATAACGCACAAAAAGTGTCCGTTATCGGACACTTTTTAATTTTAATTTATTTATAAATTGTTGATAATCAATAATTTGTGTATTTGGCATGGGTTTGGAAGATATTATTCAAATATCTTTTCTACCGAAATTTCAATACCAAGCACAGTATCTTTCACAATTTCGTTTTCGTGAAAAAAATTATAGTGATAGGGACTTGAATAAACAAAAACAGCTTTGAAATCGGGAGCAATTATCCAGCAAGATTTGATACCAAAACTAAAATACGGTTCTAATTTACTGGTCATATCCTTAGTACTTTGTGAGGGTGATTGTATCTCTACGCTTAACAAAGGGGCATCTGTTCGGCGAGAGGGGTCATTATTGAAATCTAAATTCCTCGCAGGATAAACAATAATATCGGGCGTACTGCCATCGGGTTTGGTATCTAATAAAACTTCATTGGCTATACGAAATTGATTCGGATATTTTGTTTTTAATTCGAATCCAATATTAAATTGAATTGATCCGTGAATAAGTGTTGGCATCGGTTTTCCTCTTTCTATTTCGTAGGTAGAAAGTTCTCTTTCAGCCACTGATTTCGATATTATTTCCATGATACTATTTAATTTTTTTCAAATATACATAAAAATCAAGGTCATGTTACAAAATTATCTAAAAATCGCCCTTCGGAATCTTGTCAAAAACAAGGTGTATTCTTTCATTAATATTGCGGGTTTGGCAGTGGGTATGGCGGTGGCAATGCTCATTGGTTTATGGATGATTGATGAGCTTTCTGCCAACAAACATCACAAGAATTATGATGCTGTTTATCAAGTAATGATGCACCAATCTTTTGATGGACATCGTGGTTCGCAGAACTCTCTTCCTTATCCAATGGGCGAAGAATTACGGACTAAATATCCTGATTTTAAGGCAGTTGCGATGTGCGATTGGGGTAGTGGACATTCGTTAGTCACGGGTAATCAGAAATTTAATAAGTTCGGACATTACTTTGGTGAGCAAGGTGTTGATATGTTTTCTTTGAATATTCTGAAAGGGGATAAAAATCCTTTGAAAGACCCTTATTCAATCGTTTTAACGGATGAATTTGCAAAGATAATATTTGGTAATGAAAACCCGATTGGAAAGGTTTTGAAAATGGATAATACTGTTGATTTGAAAGTGACTGCCGTTGTGGCAAAACAACCCAAAAACGCTACTTTACAATTTGATTACTTGATACCGTGGAACTTGCAAATTAAGTTACTGGACTACATCAAAAATCAACAAACTGATTGGGGAAACAACTCATTTCAGGTATATGTACAATTGAAAGAAGGTGTAAATCCAGCAAAAACGAATGCCAATATTAAGAATGTAGTTTTAACTAATCTTAAAGACGATAAGTTGATGCAAACGACCGTTAAGGCAGAAGTTTTCTTGCATCCAATGGCTAAATGGAGACTTTTTAACGAATTTATTGAAGGCGTTAATACGGGAGGTTTTATCAAATATGTGAAACTTTTTGGTATTTTTGGCTTGATTGTCTTGTTGATTGCTTGTATTAATTTCATGAATTTAAGTACGGCTCGTTCAGAAAAAAGAGCAAAGGAAGTTGGCGTTCGTAAAGCGATGGGTTCTGGACGTGGGGAGTTGATTGGTCAGTTTTTGAGTGAGTCTTTGGTAATTTCATTTATCGCTTTGGCGTTTGCTTTGATCTTGGTTGAATTGGTTTTACCTGCCTTCAATACGCTCACTGAAAAAGAGGTCTCATTGCAATTAGCAAACCCTACTTTTTGGGGTATTATGTTGGTTTTCACCCTATTCACGGGGCTTTTGGCGGGTAGCTATCCTGCCCTTTATTTGTCGTCATTTAATCCCGTGAGGGTCTTGAAAGGCACGATTCGGGTGGGTAAAAGTGCTTCTTTGCCCCGTCAGGTTTTAGTGGTTTTACAATTCTCATTTTCGATTGCCTTGATGATTGGAACGATGATTATTTACCAACAAATTCAACACGGTAAAAATCGCCCCATTGGTTTTGATAGTAAGGGATTGATTTCAGTATTCAGTTCGACTGATTTAGTCAAAAATTTCGACCCTCTTCGTACTGAATTATTGGCTACGGGTGCTGTATCATCCATTTGCAAGTCTTCGTGTCCGCCTTATCAGACGTGGAGTAATAATGGAGGTTGGGAGTGGAGAGGTTCAAAACCAGAGGATAAATCGGCTCTATTTAACACAATTGCTTCTGATTATGATTACATTAAAACGGTGGGCATAAAATTGAAAGCTGGGCGAGATTTTTCAAGAGATTTTGCTTCGGATTCTTCGGGCGTAATTTTGAATGAAGCCGCCGTGAAGAGAATGGGACTCAAAAATCCTGTGGGGGAATTATTAAAATGGAATGGAGTAACTCGCCAAGTTGTTGGCGTTGTGCCTGATATGCAAATGGATTCGCCTTTTGAAGTAGTTCGTCCTACGACCATCATTTTTTCTAAAACATGGATTAATCTGATTTGTGTAAGAATGAATCCGAACGTTTCAGCTTCGGCAGCTATCAAAAAAATGACCCCTATTTTCGATAAATTTAATCCTGGTTTTCCCTTTGATTATCAGTTTACGGATGAGCAATACGCTAAGAAATTTAATTATTTGGAACTCATCGGCAACCTTTCATTGGCGGTTGCATTCTTAGCCATTTTCATTTCTTGCTTAGGTTTATTTGGCTTGGCATCATTCATGGCAGAGCAACGCACAAAAGAGATTGGGGTAAGAAAAGTCTTGGGTGCTACGGTGCTGAATATCACCACTTTATTATCAAAAGATTTCTTGAAATTGGTCATTATTTCCATCGTAATTGCTTCACCAATTGCCTATTTTACCATGAAAAATTGGTTGCAGGATTATGAATATCGAATAGAAATTGGAGCGGGGGTTTTTGTATTAGTAATGATTGTTGCCATTGTAATTGCCTTATCCACCGTGAGTTATCAGGCGATTAAGGCGGGGTTGGCTAATCCTGTGAAATCGTTAAGGACTGAATAAAAAAATATACTACGGAAATAAATTTGTTTTATTTCCGTAGTATAACTTATCATTATAACTAAACCTTACTTCATAACTAAACCTTACTTCCCCCCCAAAGAATTAATCCAAGCCGCAATCTTTTTCACATCTCCTTTTGGCACGTGGGTCATGGGTGCCATTGGGGTTAGTTCGGGCCAGTTTTCTGGTTTTGGTTCGTAAATTAAAGCTTCAATTTGCTCGTTGGTGTAATTGCGTTTCGCTACTTCTTTGTACGAAGGTCCAACCGCACGTTCACCCACTTTATGGCAAGCCAAACACGTATGTTTTGTTAATAATTTTGTTGCCTCCGCATCCGTAATTATTGCCGCTTTCATGGCTGAGGGTGTTACAGAAGGGGTTTTTGTCTTAGCTTTTCCTTTCGTTGCTCCCGCTACTTCCGCCGTTGTTGGCATGGCTTCTTTCATCTGATTATCGGGCGAATTGGCGTTTACGCCTGCATCCACTCGTTCCCGTTCTTCCCGAGTTTTAGGGGTCACCAAAGCAATATTTGCCTTTTCTCCTTTTGGAATACTGTTCAACGTGTAATAGGCTGAACCGTGTAATAAAGGGAAATTATCCTTCGCCGAACGCACACCTTCGGGTTTAATGTCGTGTACGTAACCCTCACGCATACCATCCAAAACGATTCTTACTTTCATGCCGTCTTCCGTGGCTTTTGCTCCTCGCACGGCATTGTCTTTTCTATCCACGAGCGGACTGCCATACACTGGATGATATTTGTAAGTATAACTTGATACGTCATAATTGTTTACATTCTCAGCCGTTTGCTTGTTCACGGGAGAAGTAAATTCAATCTCAAAACCGTCTGGCATGGCTCTAACGGCTTTCATTTCGAAGGGCGTTTTACCCGTAAAAACTAAACGTTCTAATCCGAAAGCCTCTTTCCCGACCGAACCCCAACCACG
>JAYUIP010000151.1:0-3325 GCA_043765945.1 Arcicella sp. | reverse complement strand
TGGGTGACGTTGCGGGTATGGGTGCTGATTTATTCGGTTCCTATGTAGCAACAATTTTAGCTACGATGGTTTTAGGTCAAGAAATTAGTGTTACTGATAATTTTGGTGGATTTTCACCCGTATTATTGCCCATGTTAATCGCAGGTGCAGGTTTGTTGGCTTCTTTGGTTTCAACTTTCTTTGTGCGTATTAAAGGCGAAGAATCATCGGTTCAAAATGCGTTAAATATCGGAAACTGGGCTTCAATCGTAATTACTTTAATTGCTTGTTATTTCTTGGTAATGTATATTTTACCAGAAGGAGATATAACTTTACGTAGCTTCACTTTCGATAGAATGGACGTGTTTTATGCCATTATCGTTGGTTTAGTTGTAGGTACGTTGATGTCAATAATTACTGAATATTATACCGCAATGGGCAAACGTCCAGTGATGTCAATTATTGAAAAATCAGGTACTGGACACGCTACTAACATTATTGGTGGTTTAGCCGTGGGTATGGAATCAACGGTTTTACCAATTTTAACGTTGGCGGCTGGTATCATTTTCTCATACCAATTTGCGGGAATTTACGGTGTTTCAATCGCTGCGGCAGGTATGATGGCAACAACAGCTATGCAATTGGCGATTGATGCTTTTGGACCGATTGCTGATAATGCGGGTGGAATTGCTGAAATGTCTCAATTGCCTGCGGAGGTTCGTGAGCGTACAGATAATTTGGATGCCGTGGGTAACACAACAGCAGCAACTGGAAAGGGATTTGCGATTGCTTCGGCAGCTTTGACTTCGTTGGCTCTATTTGCCGCTTTCGTGGGTATTGCAGGAATTGACTCAATTGATATTTATAAAGCTCCTGTTTTGGCAGGCTTGTTTGTGGGAGGTATGATTCCGTTTATTTTCTCGGCTTTGTGTATTTCAGCCGTTGGAAAAGCAGCGATGGAAATGGTAAATGAAGTTCGTCGTCAATTCCGTGAAATTCCTGGCATTATGGAATATAAAACGGAACCAGAATACGAAAAATGTGTTGCAATTTCTACGGAAGCATCAATCAGACAAATGATTTTGCCAGGTGCAATTGCTTTAATCACGCCTGTTTTAGTAGGTTTTGGTTTTAAAGGTGTTTTTGCTGGTACTTCTTCTCCTGAGATTTTAGGAGGTCTATTGGCAGGTGTAACTGTATCAGGTGTGTTGATGGGAATTTTCCAATCAAATGCGGGTGGTGCTTGGGATAATGCTAAAAAATCTTTTGAGAAAGGGGTTATGATTGACGGTGTAAAGTATAAAAAAGGCTCTGAACCTCACAAAGCGGCGGTTACAGGCGACACAGTTGGTGATCCATTCAAAGATACCTCAGGTCCTTCAATGAACATTTTGATTAAATTAATGTCAATTGTTTCCTTAGTAATTGCTCCATACATTGCCGTTGATTCTTCAACGACAAAAGCAATGGCAGGAATGGAAATGGAATCAATGACTCCAAAATTAGCTTCGGCTTTACCAATTTCTGAGGGAATTAAGAACTTGGGTGCAAAAATGGATAAGGCACTTTCATCGGGTGTGACCTTGAATATTCCAGAAAATGGCATTGAAAATAATTTGTTGAAATTCATTGAAGATAAAGATGCGGTTATCAATAAAACAACATGGTTTGACTTTGACCGTTTGACTTTCGAGACGGGTAAATCAACGTTGAAACCAGAATCAGCCGAGCAATTGACGAACATTTCAGAGATTTTGAAAGCCTATCCAAACGTAAATGTAAAATTGGGCGGATATACTGACAATGTTGGAAAGGCAAACGATAATCTCCAATTATCAAGTGAAAGAGCCTCAATGGTGAAAGCTGAATTGATTAAATTAGGAATTGCTGATGCTCGCTTAGAATCAGAAGGTTACGGACAAGAAAAGCCAGTTTCAACCAATGATACAGAAGAAGGACGTGCTGCAAATCGTAGGATTTCCATTCGGGTGAATAAAAAGTAAGCTACAGGTTTTAGCACATATTATTAAAAACAAAAACGGGTTGGCAATTTTGCTAACCCGTTTTTGTTTTATTTTGTATTTATTAAGTAAAACAGGTTTTCAACCTGTTAGGCGGTAAAGTACATTTGACAGGTTTCCAGCCTGTTAGGCAATATTAGACATTTGACAGGTTAGAACCCTATTCCACTTTAATCCACAATGAATATAAAACCAATCCAAACCATTCCATTTGCCTTGTTTTTGATTACCCTCGCCGTTAATCTTTCCATGCCACTTTTTCGTCCTTATGCCGCCTTAGCTGGATTTAATAATGGTCAGACTTCCTTGGTATTGGCAACTTATGTGTTAGGAATGATTCCTTGCTATATTTTTTTGGGTGGTATTTCTGATAAAATTGGCAGAAAACCAATTCTCATTTTCAGTCTGTTTTGTGCCTTATTTTCTGATTTAATTATTACTATTTATCCAAATGTTTACGCCTTGATTTTTGCTCGTTTTTTTCAAGGAATTGCCCTCGGATTAAGTATGGGTACTGGTACGGCGTATTTGGCAGAGATTTTATTGCCCAATTCTGATGCCCCAACCCGTGCTGCAAATGCTACTTCCATGTCCACCGCTCTTGGGTTTAGTGGTGGAGCTTTTATCACAACTATAGCTCTTTTGATTCACTTCACTCATTCTCCTATTACTTATCTATTTGCTGTAATTATTACTTTAATTGGAATTCTATTAGCTTTTAAGTTGCCAAATTTGCCTCCAATCGGTGGTTCTTTGCTTCGACTTCCCTATTTTCCGATAGGGTCATTTCCAATTAATCTTTCCATCGCTATTTGTTGGGCAACTACGGGTGTAGTTATTTCTATTATTCCTACGCAGTTGGCAAAATTTGGTTTTACAGCGTATGCAGGTTTTTGTTTGGTTTTAATCAACTGGACGGGAGCATTTTTGCAACCTTTTATTCGTAAAAGATTTGCTCCAAATTTAAGTTTAAAATTAGGTTTTGCTTTGGTTCCAATTGGTTTTGGTTTAGTAGTTTTGGGGTCTTATTTTGGAATACTTTTGATTGTATTGGCAGGTACCGCCGTGATTGGTTCAGCAGCTTACGGGTTCAGTTATCAAGGCGGATTGGCTTTAATCGCCAATTTGGGCGGACAACAACGAGCAAGGGCGGTTTCGGGTTATATGTTTTATGGATACATCGGTTTCGGAATTCCTGCGGTATTTTTGGGGTATTTGGCAGACGTTTTTGGAATCATTAATGCTTTATTAGTTTTTGAAATAATCATTACGATTCTCAGTATTTACCTACTCTTTACTTTCAACAAAAAGAAAGAAATTGCATA
>JAYUIP010000150.1:0-1039 GCA_043765945.1 Arcicella sp. | reverse complement strand
CTTTCAGAAAACTGTTTCAAAAGGGAATTTCGTTGTAATAAAAGTCGATTATATTGCAAGAGATTTTCTAAATATTCAGCATCTAATTGAGCCATTACACCATCAAAAAACTTTCGTCTTTCTTCGCTTCCATCCCGAATAATATCGGTATCATTAGGCGAAAGCATGACCACAGGAAATCGCCCAATATGCTCTGAGATGCGTTCATAAGACTTCTTATCTCGAAGAACCGCTTTTTTTTGCCCACGTTGGAGGGAAATCGTTATTAGATGTTCGGTTTTCGATGTTAGATGTTCGGTGTTAGATACTTGATTTCCAATTTGCAATGCTGACGCTTCATTTTTCCCGAACATCGAAGCTCGAACATCGAACATCGAAAAAGCTCCTTCCACCATCATATATTCCGCCTCATGGTTTATACTCAACGCATCCTGATTTGAGATGGAACTTTTGGTTAGAGCCAAGAAATATATTGCATCCAATAAATTCGTTTTGCCAGTTCCATTCTCTCCCACAATACAATTTACTCGTTCCGAAAACTCAAAGGATTCGTGTTCATAACTTTTAAAATGTGCTAAGCTGATTTTTTGTAAAAACATCTTCGGGAGTTGAGACTTTTGTCGTAATTTCGTACTGCAAAATAACAGTGGATTCGTGGGATTACCAACCACAAAGTTTTGACATTAAGAATATAGAGTAGAAATGAGCGGAGAAAATATTCACTCATTCACTCATTCACTCATTCAAAATTGCGAAAAATGGCAAAGAAAGCTGAAAACAAAGTAAAGTACTCGAAAGAAACCTATATGTATTGGTACGAGTCGATGGTGCTTCAACGCAAATTTGAGGAACGGGCTGGTCAACTATACGGACAACAAAAAATTAAAGGTTTTTGCCACTTATACATCGGGCAAGAAGCCTGTTCATCAGGAGCAAAATCTGCTTTGAAAGAGGGCGATAAATATATCACCGCTTATCGTGATCACGGTATTCCATTAGCATTAGGTTCTGATCCAAATGCAGTTATGGCTGAATTATT
>JAYUIP010000149.1:0-1043 GCA_043765945.1 Arcicella sp. | reverse complement strand
AAACACTAAAATGTAATAATGAAAAACAGAGTCCTCAAAACAACTAATACTATGAAACAAAAACAAATTAAACTACTCACAATTATTATCAGCTCATTTATCCTAACAATTTCATTGACCAATAACACAATGGCACAAGAAAAAAATCAAATGGTTAGATTAGCAAAAGTTACCGTTGACCCCTTGAAATTGGATGAGTACAACACGGCACTGAAAGAACAAATGACCACTGCGGTTCGAGTTGAGAAAGGGGTCTTGACGTATTATGCGGTTGCCGACAAGAAAGACCTTTCACACATTACAATACTTGAAATATACGCTGATACGGCGGCATATAAATTACATATAGAAACCCCTCATTTTAAAAAATATAAAGAAACGGTTAAAGATATGGTTAAAGCATTGGAGCTGATTGACGTTAATTTGATTGGTGCGGCAAAGAAGGCTGAAAAGTAATAAATGGTCACAATATCTCAGAAATCCCATACAAAGGAATATTTATTAGCCAATCTTCTTGTCGATATTTACTCATGGACGTTCTAATGGCAGTTTTTGGAGCGTGTTTTTCTACATAAACCTTCAAACTTTTGGACTTCAAATTTTCTTCTGCTTTCACCTCTATCGGTATAATTTCATTTTGAGATTGCATAATAAAATCAACTTCGGCGGTCGCATTTGTGGCAGTCCAATAGTATAATTCTTTCTTGATTTTCAATTGCTGACACACAAATTGTTCCGTTAAAGCTCCTTTAAACTCCGTAAGAATATTATTTTTCTCTAAAAGGATTCTTTGGTCTAAATCTCCAATCGCATTCAGTAAGCCAATGTCAATAAAAAATAATTTAAACGCATCAAAATATGTGTAAGCATTTAGGGGCAAAGTAGGCTTTTCAATTCTGTTTACTTTCAAAACTAAACCTGCACCTACTAACCAATTGATGGCGGTTTCAAAATCCTTTGCTCTTGCTCCTTTTCTAATTTGACCATAGATAAATTTCCTGTTTTCTTTGGCTAACTGACCAATCAAAGTGTTCCAGACTAAT
>JAYUIP010000148.1:0-3342 GCA_043765945.1 Arcicella sp. | reverse complement strand
TGGAATTTACCGATACAATTCGGTTACGGACTTCTTTTAATGAGGGCATTTTTTTTTAGTTATGAGGTATGAGGTATGAGGTATGAGATATCCAGTGGTTGGAAAATTTTCATATCAACATAGACACACGCACTTGACTTCATAATCCAGTGTTCGAATTATGAGGTAAAAGTTAAAGGTGTAATTGCCTAATACCTAATACCTCATAATTAATACCTAAAATTTACGCATATTTTGGAGCTACTTCTTTCGATACTTTCGTTAAAACGTCAGTCAAAGAATCATCAAATTTACCAGCTTTCAAGGCTTCCATCGTTGATTTTTGAGTTGTGTTCATAATATTAACAAAATCTTTCTCAAAAGCACGGACATTTGAAACCGCTACTTTATCTAAGAGTCCTTTTGTCGAAAGAAAAATCATCGCCACTTGTTCTTCAACTCTTTGTGGAGCACCGTTTGGTTGCTTCAACATTTCTAAATTACGCTTACCACGCTCAATCGTCAATTTCGTGGAAGCATCAAGGTCTGAACCGAACTTAGCAAAAGCCTCCAATTCACGGAACTGTGCTTGGTCAAGTTTCAACGTTCCTGCAACTTTCTTCATTGATTTAATCTGAGCATTACCTCCCACACGAGATACCGAAATACCTACGTTAATGGCAGGACGAATACCTGCGTTGAAAAGGTTAGTTTCCAAGAAAATCTGACCGTCAGTAATAGAAATTACGTTAGTCGGAATGTAGGCAGAAACGTCACCCGCTTGGGTTTCGATGATTGGAAGAGCCGTTAATGAACCACCACCTTTTACCAAATGCTTGATAGATTCTGGTAAATCGTTCATATTTTTCGCAATCTCATCAGAAGCGTTAATCTTTGCAGCACGCTCCAATAAACGACTGTGTAGATAGAAAACGTCTCCTGGATATGCCTCACGTCCTGGAGGACGACGAAGTAAAAGGGAAACTTCACGATATGAAACCGCTTGTTTCGATAAATCATCATAAATAATTAACGCTGGGCGACCTGTGTCACGGAAAAATTCACCAATGGCAGCACCCGTAAATGGAGCATAGAATTGCATCGCTGCTGGCTCAGATGAACCTGCCGCTACAATCACGGTATAATCCATTGCACCCGCCTTACGAAGCGTTTGCTCAATTTGCTTGATAGTTGAAGACTTTTGTCCACAAGCTACATATATACAATACACAGGATTCCCTACATCGTAATATTCTTTTTGGTTGATAATGGTATCAATACAAACGGTAGTTTTACCAGTCTGACGGTCACCAATTACCAATTCACGTTGTCCACGACCCACTGGAATCATAGCGTCAATAGCTTTGATTCCTGTCTGCATTGGTTCAGTTACTGGCTGACGGAAAATTACACCTGGTGCTTTACGCTCCAAAGGCATTTCGTAAAGGTCACCCGTGATCGGACCATTACCATCAACTGGCTCGCCGAGTGTGTTTACTACACGACCGCAAATACCGTCTCCTACTTTAATAGAGGCGATTTCGTCGGTACGTCTTACGGTATCTCCTTCCTTAATTCCAGAAGCGTCACCCAACAACACTGCTCCGACGTTATCTTCTTCGAGGTTCAAAACAAGGGCTTTCAAACCGTTTTCAAAAACGACTAATTCACCTGCTTGTACTTTCGTTAGTCCGTAAATACGGGCTACGCCATCACCGATTTGCAATACGGTACCTACTTCTTGAAGTTCAGCTTCTGACTTTGCTCCTGAGAGTTGTTCTCTCAAAATTGCTGATACTTCATCTGGTCTGACTGATGCCATTATTATAAGTTTTTTTGTGATTTTTGTTCAATGAGAAATTTTGGGATTAGGGATTAGGTGGAAAAACACTAAAACCTACTTTTTTTACTACTAAACCTTTCTTTTTTCGGGTGCAAAATTATGGAAGAAATTTCACAATTCCATGATTTAAGCAAATAATAGTGCATAATTGTTATACTTTTTTGAGAATTGACTTAATGAAATAATGATTTACAAATTCTCTTATCAAACTTGAATGATATACATGAACATTTTTAGTTAAATCCCAAAGAATGATTGAAAAGTATTTTGATAATAGAGTTGTTCAAAAAAGGGAATTTGTGTATTCACATATTTTTTGATAGTTTGATTTTGGGGTAATATTTGCCCATTTTTGATTAAAATTTTAATGGCATATTGTTGTTGTATTCGCTTAAAACTTAAACACAAAATAACATGAAAAAGAGCATTCTAACGATTGCATTTTTATTAACAATTTCAGCTATCTCATTCGGACAAACCGCTGGTGAAAGATTAGATAAAGGCGTTGACAAAACAAAACAAGCCGCTAAAAACACTGCACGAGCCACTAAAAGAGCTGGTAAAAAAGTAGGAGAGGAGACAAAAGAGGCAGCACAAGATGTTGGGGATGCCAGCAAAAAAGCTGTTAATGCAACAAAAAGAACCTCTAAAAAAGTTGGAAGAAAAGTGAAGCGTTCAGTTAATAGAACTGCAAGGAAAGTAGAAGAAAAGACGGATAATCAGTAAATTTCATATCTATAAAAAAAGGCGAACATTTCTGTTCACCTTTTTTATTGTCCAATATTTCTACTTCGCCAACTCTTTCAATTTAGCGATTTCCTTCTCAGTTGATTGAATTTTTGCTTCAACATCCTGACGGAATTTATCTGCATTCTTAGATTTTGCAAAGAATTCTAAGTTGTTTCTGTATGTAGCAATGTCATTTTCAAGATTTTGAATCTTGCGTTTTGCGTCTGAATTTCCACCACCTGCATTATTTGAGTTATAATCTCCTCCTCTGTTTGAGTTTGAACTGTAATCTCTATTTCCCCCTCGGTCGTTTCCACGGTCAAAACGCTCATTACGTCCGCCACCACTTCTTTCTGGACGGTCGCCACGTGGAGGACGGGGACTGTCGGTCATGGTTAATTGCTCTTTTTCTTTGCTCGATAATTTACCCATGGCACTCACATACTTATTGATGGCGTTGATATAACGTTTCCCAATCGTCTGCATATCTTTCTTTGGCACAAAGCCAATTGCCATCCATTCCGACTTAAATTCTGATAAACGAGCTGTGTTTGCACCCTCAACAGATTCGGCTTCGATGGTATCACAAAGAGCCGTTTTCTTCTCTAAATTCGCCTCAAAATCTTTTTCAACGTGTTGATTCTTAGCACGTTTGGCATTAAAGAAAGCATCGCAAGCGGTTTTAAATTTCTCGTAAATCGAATCCTTATCTTTCTCAGGAACGTGACCAATATCACGGAACTCTTTTTGTAAACTAATCACGGTATTTGTTGCTTCCTGCGACTCATCGT
>JAYUIP010000147.1:0-1045 GCA_043765945.1 Arcicella sp. | reverse complement strand
TTCAAAGGGGGATTTTGACCAATCCAAGTCTTAATTGGAAAGAGAAATTGGGTACTTTTGAGAAATTAGTTTAAAATGCCAAAGTAGAATTAAATAGTTGTCTATTTCTTCTTTTCATTCAAATAGCCATTGGACGGAATATAAATTATAAATTTGTTAATAATTTACTGATATTCAATTAAAATAAACCCAAAATCTATTAAATGGCAACGCTTTACGGGAAAACTTGGTGGGGGCAGCAATGGCTTAATTCACTTTCAAAGATTGATAATAGTAACCGCTTGCCACGGGGGAGAACGTATGCTAATAAGGGTTTGGTTAAAAATATTGAGATTGAAACGAATGCTATTTCTGCCAAAGTTCAAGGGTCTTCGCCACGTCCGTATAAAGTGAGAGTGAGTGTTTCGGTGTTTTCTGATGCTCAAAAACAGAAATTATTGGAGGAGATTCTACAAAATCCTACCTTACTTGCCAAGTTGCTAAACCGTGAATTACCCGAGGATTTAGCGAAATTTTCTGATAAAAATAACATTCCTCTTTTTCCAAAATCATGGCGAGATTTTCCGATGGATTGCTCTTGTCCAGACTATGCGGTGCCTTGCAAGCATTTGGCGGCGGTGATTTATGTGATTGCGAATGAGATTGATAAAAATCCTTTTTTGGTTTTTCAGTTGCACGGTTTTGATATTTTGGATGAGGTAAGCAAGCGGTATTCAGTTGGTAAAAAATCGGGGGTTCGGGTGAATGAATTTACGGAATTATTTGAGGATAGTCCTATTTTTACGGCTAATATTGAAGATAATATTTTTGAAACGATTGACTTTTCGGGGATTGAACCGATGTCTGAAAAACTCTTGAAAATTATCCAAGATAATCCTATTTTTTCGGAAAAAGATTTTAAAAAGAACCTCGAAAAAGCCTATAAATTGATTGTGAAAGGGATGAGGCAATCGGTTGAGGATGAGCGAGATATACTCAAAGATTTTCATTTGGGGAGTGGGTTGAATATTGTTATTTCTGAAACGCAAAAAATCCAAGAATTTCA
>JAYUIP010000146.1:0-1045 GCA_043765945.1 Arcicella sp. | reverse complement strand
ATCGCTTTGCCTTAAACCATCAAAATTTCTATTTGTTAGGACTAAAAAAACATGGTATAAAAACCTTAGATTACGTCATTACGGACTTTGAAGAAGTTTATCAAGAAACGTATTCATTTGATACTTATGACTTTACGCCACTTTACCATCAACTTGATAATTTTGTAGATTTCTTGGAGCAACACAAAAAACAGATTAGAGATAAGAAAATTTTTGATAGTAAAACGGATAATAATCAGTTGTCGATGTTTTAATTAGGCTTTGTCATTGCGAGTGCAACGAAGCAATCTGTTCACTTATGGGCAGAGCTTTTTCAAACTATTTCTCTTCTATCGGCAGATTGCTTCGTTGCACTCGCAATGACAGCATACTAAAATAATTCTTATAATATTCCCTTCAATTCCCCCAAATCCCTAATTTCATACTTTGGTTTAATCGAAATATCTTGATTCCGTTGGTCAGGATTGAAAAAAACCGCATCGATTCCTGCCCGAGTTGCTCCCACAATATCCGACTGAAAACTATCGCCAATCATTAAACATTCCTGTGGCACGGCTTTTATTTTCCTTAGGGCATATTCAAAAATCCGAGAATCTGGTTTTTTGTAGCCTGAATTCTGTGAGGTAATTACTTCTTGAAAATAATGCGTAATCTTCCCCGCATTCATTTTTATTGACTGAATTTCATCAAAACCATTGGTAATAATGTGCATCGGATATTTGGGAAAGAGATATTCCAAGGTGTCATGTGCATTAGGTAAAAGGTGATGTTTCTTGGAAGAAATATTGATGTAAACGTCCGAAACTTCATCACAAATGGAATGATTTTTAACACCTAACTGACTGAATATCAATCGAAAACGAGAATGGCGAAGTTCAGGTTGGGAAATTTTCCCTGCCTCATATTTATCCCAAAGTTGATGATTAATTTCAGTAAATTTCAAGTAGAATTGCGTTGGAGAAGCAACCCCCAAAGATGATAAATCAAATTGTTGATATACTTCTTCTAAGCCAATTCGAGAGTTGGTATTATGATCCCAAAGGGT
>JAYUIP010000145.1:0-1046 GCA_043765945.1 Arcicella sp. | reverse complement strand
TCTGTGAGTAGTACAAACACAATGGTAATCGTAATTTTAGCGATTATCTCAGCCTGTATTGCTGCATTTTCAATTACTCAATACAAGAAAAGAATGCTTCAAATGACCTTGGGATTGATTAATTCTATCTTAATTGCCATTGTTTTAGGACATACTTTTTATCAAGTTTTTAAAGTAGGAATTCCCACGTTTGAGCCTGAAAATAAAGGGTCTTACGGAACTGGATTTTATGCTACGGTCTTGGCAATGTTATGTAACATGATTGCCAATCGTTTTATCAGAAGAGACGAAATGCTGGTGAAATCTGCGGATAGAATGAGATGAGCCGAAGGCAGGAAAAGAGGAGGAAAGGAGACAGAAAAATTAGATATTCCAATTTTTTCTGTCTCCTTTCTTCCCTTTTTACATTCCTCCTACACTAACCCTTCTTTCAATAAATCATGCAAATGGACAAATCCCAAAGGTCTATTGTCTTGAACTACAACGAGTTGTGTGATATTCTTCTCCTGCATAATCTGTAATGCTTCCACTGCATAATCATCTGGTGAAACCGCTTTTGGATTAATCGTCATAATGTCTTTGGCGGTTAAACCCGTAAAATTATCGTACTGATTTAACATTCTTCGCACGTCTCCGTCCGTAATTATTCCTGCCAATTCTTCATTTTCTTTCAACACCGCTGTTGCTCCTAACCGTTTGGAACTGATTTCCATGATGGCTTCTTTCACGGTTGAATTTTCTTTCACGGTTGGCAGTTCATGATTTGGGTAGATATCCGAAACCTTCAAATACAGTTTTTTGCCCAATGTTCCACCAGGGTGATACTTGGCAAAGTCCTTGCTATTGAATCCTCGACATTCGATTAAACATACCGCAAGGGCATCACCCAAAGCCAAAGCAACGGTAGTGCTAATGGTGGGTGCAAGATTCAATGAATCAGCCTCTCTTTCAGCAAGAGCATGAAGAACAAAATCGGCATTTTTTCCGAGGTAAGAACTTGGATTTGAAACCATTGCAATTAACTTTGTTCCAGTCCGCTTGATGAG
>JAYUIP010000144.1:0-1047 GCA_043765945.1 Arcicella sp. | reverse complement strand
ATTATCAAGTTCATCAGAACCATTTTTTGACCGAGGGATGATATGTTCTACTGAAAAAAGTTCAGTTGAAAAGTCGGAGGGACATTTACAATATTCACATAAGCCTTTTGAACGCTTGATTACAATTTGCTTGAAATTGGCAGAAATTTGAGTTTTAGCCATTGATAGCATTTATATCAAGTTGCTTCATTAATTCACGTACAGGCACATTTTTTAATCGAGCAAGTGCTGATAAATGCTTAACACGATTGGTATTGAGTTTTTCTGTTTTTTCCAGCAAGACCATTAACTCATCATATTCAGAAGTAATGAGTGCTTCGTTTAAACGTTTTTCATTGAGCATTCTGAAACGTTCTACCTGCTTTAAAGGTAAACTTTTATTTATTTTTTCTAACAATAAAGCTTCTTCTTTTTGTTTATCAGATACTTCACGCCGAACCCTCAAAGACACAATACTGTCGATGAAAATATCAAGAGAACGATTATCTAAACGTTCTACTTCGTGGAAAAGATTATTGACTGATGAATTCATTTGCTTTAATTTTAAACAAAAATAAACTTTTACAAAATTAAGTGATTGCGTATCAACAAAATAATTTTTGTTTTGAGTTGAAATAATTACGCTTTGTATTTATATCGTTTCCAATTCCTCTTGAACAACTTTTTTAGGTTCATTATAAATATCAATCAACTGAATGTCAAGGGCTTTCTCGATACGGCTAATCGTTTCAAGCGTTAAATTCTCAGTGCCTTTCACCATTTTATTGACTTGTTGCGGAGTAACGTTCATGATTTCAGCCAAGTCTTTTTGAGTAGTTGGGAAACGATTTTCTTTACGATTGTGTCGTAAAGTGCTTAATATTTTGATGGCAATATTTGCCGAACGGTCGAGCCATTGTTTGTTGTTTCTGTAAAAAATTGCTTCATCTCGCCAAGAATTATCTACTTGTGAGATTTCGTTCAATTTGTTAATAAGAGCTTGATTTTTCATTCTATATTAGCGTTAAATTCAAAGAAACCAAAATCAGATTCTTCTGTTAATCCGTA
>JAYUIP010000143.1:0-1047 GCA_043765945.1 Arcicella sp. | reverse complement strand
TATCAAAGCCCGTTTTCTCCCCCACGAGGGCGGGGTTGAGGATTTCGGGAAAGTCCAATTTCCAGTCAAAATGATTGAACGGTTTTTCGGGGTGGGCTTTCAGCGTTTTGAGTTGTTGGATGGTTTTCTGCCAACCCATCATCTGCAAAAAAACCTCCTGAGCTTTCATAAACAGGGTTTTCGTTTTGTAACTCTCCAATTTAGGTTCGGAATTGATACCCGTATTTTTCACCATCAACTCCAACTGATTCATCAATAAATCAATTTTGAGGTTACGGATTTGCCCCGCTATTTCTTTTTTATTGTGGTTTTCGGGTAGGAAATAAGCGTGTTGTTTTTGGCTAATTTTTTTCAGTAAATCCACCCGCTTTTCGGCAATGATATTACCGCCAAAAATATCCGTTTGCGTACCTTCCTTCACCTCCCAGTCTATGGTAATGACATCGTCCTCAAACTTGGAAACGAGGCTATTGCCCACTACAATTTTATAGTCCAGATTGGGCAAGGCTTTGGGGCTTTGTTCGTCCACAATAAGGCTCAACCAAAAGCGGAGTTGGGCAATATCCACCGCCCCCCGTTCAATATCCACGCCATAAATGGAGTTTTGGATGATGTGCAGTTTCATCTCCACCCGTTGCGTAGGCGTTGGCACGGTGTTATGGATGGCAACGTGCAGGAGCATTTTGGCGTTAAAAATCTCGTGCAACAGCCCCATCGGAAACGCCCCCGAACCAATGGCGGGGTCGCAGATTCGGACATCATCCAAATATTTATCAATCGTTTTGAGGTACTTTTGCAAGCCCTCATTTATCCGATTATTTTTGATAAGGTCTTCAAGAAGCCCCCTAACCCCCAAAGGCGGAGTTAAAACTGGACTCAGAAACTCCCCCTCTGGGGGCATGGGGGCTTGGGCTACCTTGTTGGCTAAATACTCCACCAAACTCTCTTGGCACATATAATGCACAATTTCTTTGGGGGTATAAAACGTCCCCTTGTCTTTGTTGTCTTCCAAGAGATTTTCAAAAATATGCCCCAACATTTCGGGGT
>JAYUIP010000142.1:0-1048 GCA_043765945.1 Arcicella sp. | reverse complement strand
TTTCAAAATCCTTTGCTCTTGCTCCTTTTCTAATTTGACCATAGATAAATTTCCTGTTTTCTTTGGCTAACTGACCAATCAAAGTGTTCCAGACTAATCTTATTCGAGGAATAATATCATTGGGAGCGTGTTTGGCAAAATCATTTTCGTAACCAGCAATTATTCTTTTTTGGATAATTCTAACGGTATCCAAATTTTTGTTTTCCACATAATTTAAAACTACTTCTGGCATACCACCCACAAAATAATATAACCTTAAAATTTCTACTAATTTATCATGAAAGACTGTAATCAGTTCCCAATTTTTATTTTGCAATAAGTCCACTAATCGCTCTTCGCCCACACTTTCCAAAAACTCCATAAAACTCAAAGGAAATAAGGGCATTAAATCAACTTTACCCACGGGAAAAGAGCTATTTTTTTGGTTCGATATTCCCAATAGTGAACCCGCCGCTACGATAAAATATTCGGGTGCTTGTTCATAGAAATATTTTAAGGCAGTTAATCCTTTTTCAACTTCCTGAATTTCGTCAAAAATGAGAAGGGTATTTTGTGAATCTATCTTTTGCTTAACTTCAATTTCAATAACAGCAATAATTCTCTCAATATTAAAATCAGAAACAAACAATTCTCTCAATCTACTACTACTTTCAAAATTGAGATATACTACATTTTGAAATTCTCTTTTCCCAAATTCTTTCATCAACCAAGTTTTGCCTACTTGTCTTGCCCCTTGAATAATTAAAGGTTTCCTAATCTTTGAGTTTTTCCAAGTAATTAATTCTTGAAGTGCTATTCTATTCATAATGGGTATTTATGTAATTTATACACAAATTACACTTTTTCAAAGGAAAAAATGTAATAGTAACACACTTTTACAAAGGAAAAAGTGTAAAATTGATAAAATTATGATTTTACTGTGAAAAGATATTTCTAAGCCTTAGCTTAGTAAAACTGTAAGCCCACCGTCTTTTAGCAATAAGTTACAGTCCACAAATTCTAAAAAAATTATGCTCAACGTCGCTCTTATTGGTTTTGGTTTATCAGG
>JAYUIP010000141.1:0-1050 GCA_043765945.1 Arcicella sp. | reverse complement strand
AGTATCTATCGTGCGTTACCAAAAGCACGGTAATGTTTTGGGCAGAAAGGGTTTGTTCGAGCCACTCAATCGTTTCTAAATCAAGATGGTTGGTAGGCTCATCAAAAATCATAAAATCGGGTTCTTCAATCAACACTTTCGCCATCGCTACTCGTTTGCGTTGCCCACCCGAAAGTTCAGAAACCTTGCGTTCGATGTCGTGAATGCCTAATTTTCCAAGAATTTGTTTTACCCGACTTTCATAATCCCAAGCCTGATATTTGTCCATCAATTCGAGGGCGTTCGACAATAAATCCATGTTTTCGGGATGCAATTGCGACTTTTCGTAGAGCTTAATTGCTTGATTTGCAGGCGATTCGCCCGTGAAAAGCGTATCCATGACTGAAAGACTTTCATCAAAAGAAGGACTTTGAAAAAGGTAACCCACCGAAATTCCTTTGCGGATTGACACCGTTCCTTCATCGGCAGGAATAATCCCCGCCAAAATGTTCATTAAAGTAGTTTTACCCGTACCATTTTGCCCGACTAAGGCAACCTTATCGCCTTTGAGGATACCGAAATTGATACCTCGAAATAACCACCGTTCGTTATAATTTTTAGAGATGTTCTCTGCTGATAAATAATTCATGGTGCAAATTTAAGGCTAAATCGGGGATTTTGTTTAGTGTGATGAGTGTAAAAGTATCATTTATGAAAAATTGTGCAGTAAAAATGGAATTAGCTAAATCCCTTGATAATTCAAATTACGAATCAATTTTAAATCATTCAACTCCTTGATAATTACCACATTTTGGGCTGAAATAATTCCACGACTTACCCAATTAGACACCGTTTGAGGGTTCTTGATACTGTGTAATTTGCAGTAATTTACAATCGTAGTCCACTCGGGAAATGCGTAGATAATTCCTTTATATTTTACTTCGGGGTCGTTGGCTACTATCTCTACTTTTTGCTTCAAAATAGTTGCTCTTTCCAACAAAAACGAAGCAATTCCTTCAATGGGTTGTTGAGCATTTTCAGCTAAGATTTTATTTACTTCATTTCCCAAAA
>JAYUIP010000140.1:0-3359 GCA_043765945.1 Arcicella sp. | reverse complement strand
GTAAAAGATATTCCACTTACCAGTAAGGAATTCAGAATAAATACTTCAAAAAATGCTGAACTTCGGGCAGTTTTTGCAACGCCTACGCTCATAAATTGCCTTCATTTAGATGATTACGGCGATATTTTTCAGGATTTAGCTATTGGTTTTACCGAACAAGAATCACAAACGACTTATGATAAGATTTCATTTCTTGCGGGTGAAACGGCGGCTCTTCAACGATTGCAGTATTATTACACTTTTGGTACAAACTTGGTTGAGACTTATAAATGGACTCGAAATACATCTCTGGGCGTGGATTTTAGTAGCAAACTGTCGGCTTACTTAGCTCTGGGCAGTTTATTGCCCCGTTTAATTTATTTCGGAAGTATATACTTATTGACGTACCTCATCCGTGCGACGGTCGCCTAAATCCTTCCCCTTGAAGGGAAGGATTTCAAAAACGAGTGTTGAAAGCCCTTTCCCATTAAGGAAAAAGGGCGACCGACGCTCGGTTTGGGATAGGGGTATTTTTGACTTGCGTCAGTAAGTACATAGTTCCGATAAGTAGTTGTTTCCATTTCAATATTCGGAACTTAATTATCCAAAAATTAACAATTATAGGAAAACAAAATGTCGTTCAACTTGCATTGACACTTACCTAAATTCTCAAATTAAAACATACAAAATCATGAAAAAAGTTGCTATAATCGGAAGCGGTGCAACGGCTATTTATCTACTCAAACATTTGATGGACAATACTAACGTTCTAAAAAATCATATTGAAGAAATAGCCATCTTTGAAAAAGGAGATATTTTGGGGATGGGAATGCCTTATAATCCGCACACGACCGATTTATATAATTTGTCGAATATTGCCTCCGAAGAGTTACCTGAACTTATCATAACTTTCGTTGATTGGTTGAAAATGCAGACTAAAAAGACCCTAAAAGATTTAGGAATGGCAAATCAAGAGATTAGTAAATCGGAAGTTTATAACCGATTGACATTAGGTCAGTATTTGCAGGCTCAATACAAGGGAATCATTCAGAAATTAATAGACCAAAGAATTTCCGTAAAAGAATATCCCAATTCAGAAGTTATTGATATGGATTATGTATCTAAAAATCAGCAAGTTATCGTAAAAATTCTAAATGGTAACACTTTCACTTATGATAAAGTCGTGATTGCAACGGGTCATGTTTGGACGGAAAAAGATGATGTTGAATCGGGAAATTATTCCTCGCCGTGGCCCATTCAAAAGATTTTACCAAAAAAAGGACATTTTCATAATTTCAAGATAGGTACTTTGGGAGCATCATTGAGTGCTTTTGATGTGGTGTCTTCCTTATCAAGGCGACACGGGAAATTTAAAACGGACAAAAATGGAAAGATGACTTTTTATCCATCCGAAGGGGCTGAAAATTTTAGTGTTGCTTTGCACGCTGCCAATGGGTGGCTACCAAATTTGCAATATGAACAAGAAGAGCCGATGCGTGAAATTTACCGCCATTTGACAAGGGATAAAATCTTTGAAATTATTGATAATAAAGGTTATTTGAGGATTGAGACCTATTTTGATGAAGTTTGTCGTCCCGCTTTAATCAAGGCTTTTACGAAGGATAAAATGAAAAGTGTTGTTGAAAAATTGAGAGATGATGCTTACTCAATGACTGATTTTATTGATGATATGACCACTAAGCATGAGTATAAAAATGCTTTTGAAGGAATGCGATACGAGATGATTGAGGCAAAAGCATCGGTCGAAAACAAAAAGCCCATTCACTGGAAAGAAGTGATTGATGATTTGATGTACGCCCTAAATTTTCACGCAGAATTAATGCCTGCCGAAGACCATTTGTATTTTCAAAAGAATATTATGCCTTTTTTGATGAATGTGATTGCCGCCATGCCATTGCCATCGGGCAATTTGATGTTAGCACTTTATGATGCTAAAAAATTGGAAATTGTAGCGGGATATGCAACTGTTTCTGAGCAAAGTAAGAAAGGAATAACGACAATTGATGTCAAAGATGGCGAAGCAATTTATCCAATTGATTACAAAATGTTTATTCATTGTGGAGGACAAAAACCCTTAAATATTGACGATTTTCCGTTTGAGACTTTAGTAAAAAATGGTGTTGTAAGAAAGGCGAGAGTGAAATTTTCAAATAACGATGAAGCGAAAAATCTTTTAAAAACCGATAAAAAACAATTGATATTAAAAAAGAAAAATGAATATTATTACGCCACGGGAGGAATTGATATTGATGCGAGTTATAGAGTCATTGGCGAAAACGATAAGCCCAATAATTCAATCTACGACATTACTTTTACACACACAAATGGTGCTCGCCCCTATTCCTACGGCTTACAAGCGTGCAGTGCCACGAGCCATATTTTGGTTCAAGCATGGGTAAAATCTTTGGAAGATAATACTGAAATCGTTGGAAACATTGAAGAGATTTCTGAGATTTATGAATTAACGCCTGAATTGTAAGTTGAAATACATAAAAAAATCAGGTAATTCGTGATTTGAATTACCTGATTTTTTAGTTTTAAGTGCTTGAATAATATTAATTATTGTGTTATTGAATACATAAATTTCTGATAATCAATTGATTATGTACTTTTTGTAAAATCATTAGCGAATACTATTCAAAGAAATAAAAATAATATTTTCAAATCCCTACATCAACGCTGCCACCCCAGGCAACACTTTCCCTTCCATATATTCCAACAAAGCACCTCCGCCCGTTGATACATACGAAACTCTATCGCCATAACCTGCATTGTTCACCGCAGCGGCAGAATCTCCACCACCGATTAAGGAGAATGCACCGTTTTCTTCCGTTGCCATAACTACCGCATCCGCAATCGCATTTGTACCATTAGCAAAATTTGGAAATTCAAAAACGCCCATTGGACCGTTCCAAAGCACTGTTTTTGACGATTCGATAACGGTTTTGAATAATTTTACCGTCTCTGGACCAATGTCCAATCCCTGCCATCCATCTGGAATTTCACCCGTTTTTACCACTTGACGGTTTGCATCATTCGAGAACTCATCGGCACATAAATTATCAACTGGCATATAAATTTTTACGCCTTTTTCAACGGCTTTTTTCAAAATTTCTTTCGCCAATTCAACTTTGTCAGGCTCAGAAATTGACTTTCCAATCTTACCGCCTTCTGCCAACGTAAACGTATAAGTCATACCACCACCGATGATGAGGTTATCCACTTTATCCAATAATTTTTCAATCAAAAGAATCTTATCTGAAACCTTTGAACCGCCCATGATGGCAGTGAAAGGTCTTTCGGCGTGTTCCAAAATTTTCTGTGCATTTTCGATTTCAGCTTGCATGACAAAACCCGAA
>JAYUIP010000139.1:0-1051 GCA_043765945.1 Arcicella sp. | reverse complement strand
CACGGCTTCCCATGCCCAAAAAATCGAATAGAATTAGGATAAAAGGAGTCATAAAAACCACACTCACGAGATAGGTTTTACGCTGAAAACTATACGTTCCCAACATACAAATTAACAGAATTGCAAAAAGTAAACGGTTATCCGTTACGTAATTGAGAATGACCATCCCGATAAATGCCCCTGACACTGTTCCGATTAAACGGTCGAGATTACGTTCTTTCGTCAGACTGTAGGCGGGTTTCATGATAACAATAATCGTTAGAAGTATCCAATTGCTATGCAAAAAATTATAGGATTGAGCAATGATAAATCCCGCCAACATCATACTCGAAATGCGAAGAGCGTGCCTAAAATTCTCGGATTTAAGGTTTAAATTATCCGTAAAATTATCTAATTCGTATTCTTGATGTGAGATAAAAGAAGCAATTTTAATGTCATTTTTTATTAAAGTCTTCAACTTTTTTTCTTTAAAATATCCGCGCATCTTCTTAATCCTCAAATAGATATTTTCAACATTTACTTCAATATTTTTTAAAGCCTGCAAACCAATATTTGAAAAAGTTACGACAGAATTCTCGGTTTCTTGCAATTCAATAAGGGCTTCAATTTCTAATTTCAAATCTTTGATTTTTCTTGGTATTTTTAGTAAAAGGTTTGGGTTTGTTCCGTCTTTTAAGGACGCTCCAATTTCTTCAATTTGTTCGGCTAGAAGATTAAGCGTGTTTTCAAAATCGGTCAGAATTCCTGTGTTATCGAACTGTTTATGAAGGTTTTGGTAATTATAAAAGGTGGACATAATTTGTTCGTATAAATCCACCATATCCACAAAAATTACTAACAAAAAACGCCCTTCTTGTGTACTCTCGCCCACTATTTCACGGCTTTTGAATAGTTGTTCCCTCACAGCATCAATCTTTTCATTTACCGTTATTTGAGCTTCAATTAACTTTTTATAATTTTCATCATAGTCCATTCCTTCCTGATAAAAACCTGCTTTGATTCGCATAAAATCAGCAATCTCAATCAGGCACTCTCCCAAATTCATCCGTGC
>JAYUIP010000138.1:0-3360 GCA_043765945.1 Arcicella sp. | reverse complement strand
CTTCGTCCTCTTCGTCTTCATAACTATCTTCATAGGCTGCTAAAATCTCATCATATTCGCCTTCTCCCTCATATTCTAATTCGTCGTATTCTTCGGTTACTGCGTCATCATATTCATAAACATCAACAAATTCCCAAAGGTCAAATGCTGAATATTCGCTGGGTTTATAAAATTGAAAATCGTTTCTATTATAGCCTTTTCCGTCGTCGATGACTGATTTTTTATTATCAATCCAAGTTTCATCAGCATCTGGAATGGGCGTTGAACGTCCGAAAATCCAACTATCACCTAAATTGAATTTAGCATTCATCAAATATTCATAAGGCATATAACAGTAGCCTTTATCTCCCCATTTATCGCCCCAAGAATTACGTACAATAAACATTTTATCTATGTCCGAATAACCTACGCACAACATTGCGTGCAAACCATGTGCTTTTCTACCCGTTTCATCGGGTGATGGCATTGATACGATTCCTTTGTTTTTAGTACAACTATCAAAAGATGAAAACAAAGCGGTTCCGAAAACAATTGGGTAGCCCTCTGCCATTGCTTGTTTCCAAGTTTCTAATTTCGTTGGAATGATTTTCTTTTTTTCAATCTTGAAATCTGCCGCCGCTACGTAGGCTTCTTCGTGCGGTTTTTTATTGACACTTTTCAAATCATAACCCCAGGTTTCTTCCTTACAAGCACCAATTTTCATTAAACTATCCACCGCATATTGGATATGACTTCCTTTATCTTCAATCTCATATCCTGCCCTCAAACGAGCATTATAATAAATAAAAAGACGGCTAACATCGAAGGCTTTTTTCGCCAAATACTTTTTAATTAAATACTCATACGCTCCTGCAACCGCATTTGCCGTACAACTGCTGAGACTTTTTTGGTCTTCAACATCCGTCATAAAAGAACGTAAATCTACTTTTGGAGGGAGCGTTGCACTTTTGATTTCTGATGATGCTTTATACTTTTGAACATCTGAACTTGGGGTTAGGTAGTCGTACCCTTGGATTTCACGGTCTGAACCGCCTTGATTTTTGAATTTTAAACTCATGGTTAATACAGTAGTGCCTAAGCACCGTTAAAGTGTTAGTGTTTGATTGTGAAAAAGAAATGATAACGGTAAATTTTGCTTTTAAAAAAACGGAGAATAGTGGTTCTATTTAGTTTTTTAAAAGTATTTTATGATTTTTTTACAAGAAGTACACAAAGGAATAACTTTTTTTTTACATATCAATAACTTCTATATCGAAAATTATCAAGCGGAGAAAAACCTTATTTATTTATAGAAATTAACGAAATTTTTATAAATTATTAATTTCCAACTTCACCATAAATAGTTTTGAATAATGGATTTATGAGTAATTTTGAATTAAATATATCGGTATGAAAAAACTTGAATTAAGAACAGTCAATGTCACTCGCTATGTAACTCCTTTGCGAGAGGGAGGTTCATTGCCTGCCATTGTGGAAGCAGACGATGGATTTTTATATGTCCTCAAATTTCGTGGAGCTGGGCAAGGCTTGAAAGCATTAATCGCTGAATTAATTGGTGGTGAAATGGCTCGTTCTATGGGCTTGCGTTTGCCCGAGTTAGTATTCATGAATTTGGTTGATACTTTCAGCAAAACCGAACCCGATGAGGAAATTCAAGATTTGCTCAGGGCAAGTACAGGCTTGAATTTAGGCTTGCATTATTTATCGGGTTCAATTACTTTCGACCCACTCGTAACAACAATAAACACAGAACTGGCTTCTCAAATTGTATGGTTAGATTGTATTTTGACAAATGTGGATAGAACACCCAGAAATACAAATATGCTAACTTGGCATAAAGAACTTTGGTTGATTGACCACGGTGCGGCTTTATATTTTCATCATAATTGGGAAAATTGGGAAGAACAAGCCAAACGCCCTTTTATGCAAATCAAAGACCACGTTTTATTACCACAAGCCTCTGATTTAGAGACAGTTAATACAGAATTAAGCAAAATATTTACAAAGAAATCAATCACAGAAATCATAAATTTAATTCCTGATGAATGGTTACGAGAACAAGGTTCGCCTGAGGAACAACGAGAAGTTTACATAAAATTTATAGAAACCAGAATAGAAATTTCCGATTTATTAGTAAAAGAAGCCAACCATGCAAGACAAATACTTATATGAATACGCCGTCATTCGGGTTGTGCCGAGGGTGGAACGTGAAGAGTTTTTGAACGTTGGAATCATACTTTACTGTTCAAAACAAGGATTTTTAGAAGCGAAAATACAAGTAAACGAAGAGCGATTTAAAGCGTTCTCTTGCACCATCGAAATGTCAGAATTGCAGGAGTATTTAAGCACATGGGAACGTATTTGTAAGGGTGGAAAAGAAGGCGGAACCATTGGAATAATGCCAATTGCTTCTCGTTTTCGTTGGCTCACCGCCACTCGAAGCACCATCGTTCAGACTTCAAAAACTCATCCAGGATTTTGTGATAATGCCTCCGAGACGTTGGAATGCTTATTTCAGGAATTGGTTGTTTAAATGGAACAGGTTTATAACTGGGACGCACAGCCATGTTTATTGAATTTAGTGAACAGGACTGTGCGTCCCAGTTACAAACCTGTTCTACTTTAAATATTCCACCAATAATTCCATTTCAAGACAATTGAGCGGTTTTTTATGCCTAAATCAGAAGGTAAATAATTATCTGAATATACCAAGAAAACATCCGAAGCAGGTTTATATCTCCACTGAATGCGGCTGTTTAAGTTGACATTTTTTACTTGTTCATTGTATTGAAAATAAGTCGTCCAGAAGATTTTATTGGTAAAAGTGATGTCAAATTTTGACTGAATTAACCAAAAATCCGTTCCTGATAGGGTGGGATTTTCATCATTAGTCTTAAAAACATTTCCACCAATATTTCTAAACACATTTACATCCTTAATTTTATTATATTCCGCTGATAATGAAAGACTTACGAATGGTTGAAAACGATAACCAATTTCAGTATTTAATCTCAAACGAGTACCATCTCCGAAATAAGTTCCATACCGTGAATTGAATGCGTAAGTGAATAAATTACGGGGTGTAGATACGAAACTTGTACTCCATGAAGTCCAAGTATGTTCACTTCTATTTTTCACGAAAACATCCCTCAAATATGGATTAACTGGGTTGAAAGGAGAGTACAATACGATGTTATCATAAGCAGTAAAAGCCTCAAAAATTGCTCGATTTCGGAAGGTGAAATTATAGCCCAAAACGTG
The DNA here is from genome assembly GCA_043765945.1 of Arcicella sp. Classification (GTDB taxonomy): domain Bacteria; phylum Bacteroidota; class Bacteroidia; order Cytophagales; family Spirosomataceae; genus Arcicella. Next base: position 99 of record JAYUIP010000138.1, on the reverse strand, counting down.
AGTTGTTGAATTATCGGACGACAAAGAAACTCCCAATGGAACGTTGTTTCGAGTATTGATATAAGCAAAACTAAAAACCTTTGGACCATGAGCCACAAT
>JAYUIP010000137.1:0-1052 GCA_043765945.1 Arcicella sp. | reverse complement strand
CTTTTTAACTACAATAAGAACTATTTATATTTTATATAATGTCTTTCCTTTTTTCAGTAAGAATTAATTTAATCACCATTGAGACATTATGTAAAGGTCAGTCTTTTTTATGGTTTAGCCTTTACACTATTTCTTATCATTGTTACACAATTCACAGATTTAAGTATGGATTTCGGGTGCAATCTCTTACATATAATTCAAATCATTATTGCGTTTCAACTTGATAATATGAAACGAATTTAGGAGTAAAATAATTGGATAAGTTGGGTCAAATTCATGCCATTTAATGCCAAAATTTGCTCTCCCACCCAATTTATGATGGTTGTTATGATACGATTCTCCCATCATCAGAAAGTCAAAAGGGAGCAAATTCTTGGCGGTATCATTCACTTTGAAATTGATATATCCGTATTTATGAGCAAACCAATTGATGATAACGCCATGCACAGGTCCCATTAAAAAATGGATGGGCAGAAGCAAATACTGCCATGGTGAAGTGGTAAATTGAATATAAAATAAGGTATATAAAATGCCCCAAGAAATCCTCACAAACCATTTTGAACCTACTTTTTCAAGGAATTCGTAGTAAGGAACTCCTTTGATAAATTTAGGTTCAATGCCCGCTCGGTCGTTTAAAATGTCATTGTATTTCGTCTTTGTTTTCCACATCATATCCAGCAAATTATCTGAAAATTTTGGCGAATGTGGGTCGTTTTCCGTATCAGCGTAGGCATGATGTAAGCGGTGCATAATTCCGTATGCCTTCGGACTTAAAAAGGATGAACCTTGCGTAATGAAAGTGAACCAATAAAAGAATTTTTCCCAACCTTTTGTCATGGTAAACATTTGGTGGGCGGCATAACGATGTAAGAAAAATGTTTGAGAAAATAGTGATAAATACCAGTGTGCTAAAAAGAAAATAAGAATTGTCATGACTTGATTTTAAGGGTGTATTTTGAGTATTTTACTTTCTAAATGTTACAATCGGCAAGTGAGCTTCTTGCACAAAATGTTTGGTGATACTGGTATCAAAAATGGCATCAAAAAATGAT
>JAYUIP010000136.1:0-1054 GCA_043765945.1 Arcicella sp. | reverse complement strand
TTTCGATTGGAGGCAGTTTGCAGTCTAACCAATTAAATTCCAGAAGCGTATTGGGCGATGTATCGGCGGTGGTGATGAAAAATTTGCCAATTTGGGCTCAATTAATCCGCACGCCGTCCTTAGATGTAGCTTTGATGGATGTCTGGGAGGAGAAAATTCAGAAAATGGCAGAAATTACGTCGCAGGAAAATGTAACGAGTATTTTGGGCGTACCGACTTGGACGTTGGTTTTGATTGATAAAGTTTTGGAACTTACAGGCAAAAGTAATATCCTTGAAGTTTGGCCTAATTTTGAATTTTTTATTCACGGGGCAGTGGCGTTTCAACCTTACCGTGAAATGTTTCAAACGAGCATATTCCCTTCAAAATCAGTCGGTTATCTTGAAATTTATAACGCCTCCGAAGGATTTTTTGGGGTGCAAGATGATTTCTCTCGCCCCGACGAAATGCTTTTGATGTTGGATTACGGTATTTTCTACGAGTTTATCCCGATGGAAGAAATTGAGAACGAAAAGCCCAAAACTTTGACTTTGGACGAAGTAGAATTACATAAAAATTATGCCGTTATGATTTCGACCAATGCGGGATTGTGGCGTTATAAAATTGGCGATACCGTAAAATTTACCTCAAAATATCCGTACCGAATCAAGATTTCGGGACGAACCAAACACTTCATTAATGCCTTTGGCGAAGAACTCATCATCGAGAATGCCGAGCGTGCCATCACTCGTGCTTGCGAGGCTACGGGGGCAGTCCTGACCGACTACACGGCTGGACCAGTTTACATAAACGACCGCCAACAAGGATGCCACGAGTGGATAATAGAATTCTCGCAAGAGCCTGACAATCAAGAGGTTTTTAATAAAGTTTTAGATGAAACGCTCCGAGAAATCAATTCGGATTACGATGCCAAAAGGTATAAAGATATGGTTTTGAAAGCTCCCAAAGTGAATGTTGTTCCTCACGATACTTTTTACACTTGGATGCGAAATCGGGGAAAATTGGGCGGACAACACAAAGTGCCAAGACTAAGTAATTCACGGGAATTTGTGGA
>JAYUIP010000135.1:0-9331 GCA_043765945.1 Arcicella sp. | reverse complement strand
TTCTACAATCAGCAGTAGCATCAACAATTATTTCCGTGGTAGTTTTCACAGAACAACCTTCTTGGCTTCCCACAACCGTTACGTTATAAATTCCTGCTTCGTTATTAGTGATATTATTGAATGAAAAATTACCGTAATAACTGTTTTTATTAGGGGCAATTGCATAATAATAACCAACCGTTTCCGTAGAATCCGTTAATGGTTTTGATATTAACTGATTAAAAATAAATTCAGACCCTGCACACGCAGTAATTGTTTTTGGGAGAGTAAAGGCTGGATAATCGTTTATGATAACCTGCGTTTGGGCATTAAAATTACAGCCTGATTTATCGGTAGCGGCAATTTTATAAAATCCCTGAAAGCCTTTATTGGATTTTGCAATGGTTGGATTTTGAAGATTACTTTTGAAATTATTAGGTCCCGTCCAATTATAAGTAGGCAAAATTTCACTATTTGATTTCAACTTCAACGAGTCCCCATTACAAATATTTATGGTTTCAGGTAGATAAACCCCAACGTTAACTTCATTTGAACTGGCAAAACAACTATTTTTGTATGTTTCCACCATGTATTTACCACCTTGCGAAACGGTTAAAGTGGTATCTTTTGCTGATAAAGCCACTCCATTTTGAAACCAGTTGTATTTCACACCCGATGACGCATTTACGTTCAGTTTTACAGAGTTATCTTTGATACAAGTTTGAGTCAAAGTCATTTTTGGTAATTCTTCCTCCACAACTACTACGGTATCAGAATAATTTGTACACTGACTATTGGTGTATTCATACCAATATTTTCCAGCTTGCGAAACAGAAGTTCGAGATGTGCTGTTGCCTGCATCGTGAGTTTTGCCATCTTTTTTCCAAACTCCTTGATTAATAGAAGTGTTTATTTGAATTTGACGGTTCTCTTTTATGTTTTTACAAAGCGTAACGTTCTTTGTTAAAGGCGATGTTACTTTAAAAAATTGACGTGAGGGCGAAGCGGGAACAGCCACATTTATTTTCTCCGTTTCACCTTTACAACCCGTTGAAGCATTTTCGTATTTTCCTTGATAAATGGCACTTGAATTAGGAAACAGCGAACTGCCCGTTGAAAACAAAGCATCATTTTTATACCATTTAATAAAATTATAGTTGCTACCTGGTCCAGCTAAATTATAGTAAAAATTGGTTGGATTATTACACGTCAAATATTCATATTTTGTTGTAAACACATCCACAGTATTACCTAATTCCAGTTTTAAAGTATCTGATGAACTACATTCGCCCTGTTTTGTTTCCAAGATATACGTCGCTGATTGGGTGGGGACGGAATAATAATTATTGGAGAAAGAATTCTGTTGCCATAATGTTCCATTTCTGTAAACCTTTTTTTCTCCATCACCCGCAACATTAATTTGCACTAAATTGGCGTTTTCATTACATAATTTCAATGTCCTTTGTTTTTCAGATAATTCTCCATTTGCATAAAAGTTAAAAATTGGTTTGAGTTTGTCAACAGCTTTAACGGCAACCGCCTTTGAAAGTGCCTCGCATTGCCCAGACTTTACTCTAACTTGATAATTTCCCTCTTCTGTGGCTGTAAAATTTGAATAAATAGCTCGTGGAATGGCAACGCCGTCTTTATACCATTGCGATACTGACTGTTCATCTGAGAGAAAAGTATTTTCGTTGTAGTAATAAAGACTTGTGGAACCTCCCTTTTTACAGATAAATTTTTCCTCACGAGGCTTTCCTCCTACATTATCTAAATTTAATACCAAGTTTCCATTCGTAAATACTGGCTTAATTTTATGTGTTGTGTAAGTACAAGTTCCTTTATAAATCTGAACGTAGTAAGTTCCTAATTCCTTAGTAGCATATTCCAAAGCTGTGGCATTAGGAATAATTTTATCGTCTTTAAACCATTGGAGCGTTACATTTTTGCCCCAAAAAGTTGTATCCGCACTAAATATAATGTTTGTTCCTTCGCACGTATTAACGGTGAATGTGTTACCTGTGCCACCCCAACTTGCTCCTCCGCCAGATTTTGTACGGGCATAAATAACAGGAGAATAAGGACAATCAGGATTTGAGAATCTTACATTTGTTTGAGAATTTTGAACACAGCCAAATTCATCTTTTGCAATAACCGAATAGAACCCTTGATTGGCTTTACCGTAGCCATCAATGTAATTGAATCTTTTTGTGCTACTAAATCCATTGGGACCAGTCCACAAATACGTAAACAAATTATCGTCTGTTGAAGTATAAAGCACGAGCCTTGCCCCAGTTGTGTAATAATAAGCAAATAATGGGTTATCAATTCTTCCAACTTTAACATTAATTGTCAAAATTGTCTTCCCATCCACCACACAAGTGTAAGTCCCTGCGTTTGAGGTAGTTGCTTTATTAATTACTGGATTTTGCTGATTGGATGTAAAACTATTTGGTCCTGTCCATGCGTATGTACTTCCGCCCGTAGCTTTAAGTTCTAAGGTTGGCGAACTATCCGAACATAGTGGAGAATTGGAAGAAATGCTTTGTGAAATTGCCAATTGGCACGAGAATGTAGTAATTAAGCAGAATAATAGACGTTTCATCATGATTGAATTGTTAGTTAAAGATTCTATAATGTATTACAAAAGAAATAAAATACGACCAATAAATCAAGTCAATTTATTAAACGGTAAATAAAGATGATTCAAAAGGTAAACCCTATTCTAATAGACGTTACCAGTAATAAAATGGTTGTATCATGAAACAATAATTTTAGGATGAATTGTTAAAACTCCCTTTTTCCAACCCCAACGAATTATTCCACAAAATTTATCGTTAAGTTTGAAATGTTGTCTCTAATCAACAATCCAACCATTATGACCTTACCAAAACCGTTTTTAGAAAATCTTTGCCAAAAGCACTCAAAACCCAACACTTTTCCGCCTACATCGGTGGTAAAGGAATTGTTTACGGATATTGTGTTTACGCTTTTTCCAGAACAAACCCAAAGGCATTTTGGCTGTATGGATGAAATTCAGGAGGCTTTTGACCAAATAGAATTACGTCTAACTCGCATTTTGCGTTCGATGCAACAACATTTAGAAGGTGATGCAAAAAGGATTGCCAGTGATTACGTTCAAGCGATTCCAAATATTTATAATGTACTTCTGACTGACATTCAAGCCATTATGGCGGGCGACCCAGCGGCTCAAAGTGAGTATGAAGTCATTAGGGCGTACCCTGGTTTTTATGCCATTACGTTATACCGTTTGGCTCATGCTTTATTGAAATTAGATGTGCCAATTGTACCAAGAGTTCTGACGGAATACGCTCATTCAAAAACAGGCATCGACATTCACCCAGGGGCAGAAATTGATGAATATTTTATGATTGACCACGGCACGGGCGTAGTCATTGGCGAGACGACATATATCGGTAAAAACGTAAAAATCTATCAAGGCGTAACATTAGGGGCATTATCAGTCAGTAAATCAATGGCTTCCATGAAACGCCACCCCACGATTGAGGACAATGTGGTTATATATTCAGGAGCAACAATTTTAGGTGGTGAAACCGTCGTGGGAGCAAATTCTGTGATTGGTGGCAACGTTTGGCTAACTCGCAGTGTGCCTGAAAATACGAAGATTTATCACCAAGAACAGGTTAAGATTTTACAGTAACCAAAGTCCCCTAACCCCCAGAGGGGGAATTCACTCACAAAAAACATCTCTCTTTAACTCCCCCTCTGGGGGTCGGGGGGCTATTAACACCATGACAATATTAGACTTAGTGGGCAACACGCCCATCGTTGAATTAAACCGAATTAATCCGAATCCAAAGGTTAAGATTTACGGAAAGTTAGAAGGGCACAATCCAGGCGGCTCCGTGAAAGACCGTGCTGCTTTGAGCATGATTAAGGGTGCAGTGGAACGGGGAGAAATCGAGCCTGACATGAAACTTATCGAAGCCACTTCGGGGAATACGGGCATTGCTTTGGCGATGATTGCCCGATTGTATAACCTTGAAATTGAATTAGTTATGCCCGAAAACTCTACCCGTGAACGAGTGCTGACGATGGAGGCTTTCGGAGCAAAAGTAATTTTAACTCCTGCCGAAGAAGGCATTGAAGGGTCAAGGGATTATGCGGATATTCAAGTGAAAAAAGGGGGGTATTTTATGCTCGACCAATTTGGAAATCCCGATAATTATTTAGCTCATTACCGCACCACGGGACCCGAAATTTGGAAAGACACCAACGGAGAAGTTACGCATTTTGTCAGTTCGATGGGAACAACGGGGACAATTATGGGGACTTCGATGTACTTAAAGGAACAAAATCCAAACGTGCAAATTGTGGGATGTCAACCAACGGAAGGCTCAAAAATCCCAGGGATTAGGCGTTGGTCGAAAGAATATTTACCAATGATTTTTGATGCGGCAAGGGTGGATAGAATCATGGATATTTCAGAAGCTGAAGCCCGCATTATGGCAAATCGTTTGGCAAAAGAAGAGGCAGTCTTTGGCGGAATGAGTAGCGGAGGTTCAGTCGCCGCCGCCGTCAGATTAGCCCAAGAATTAACATCAGGCGTGATTGTTTGCATTATTTGTGATAGAGGAGATAGGTATCTTTCGAGTGATTTGTTTGGATAGAATCACCCCACAATCCACCCAAACACTCCCAAAATTTTATCTACCTCCGTAATCGTAAAAATTGTAGGGTCGGTGGTGGCAACTTTACCTTCTAATTTGATAAAAATCCACTGTACGCCAATTGAAACACAGCCGTAAACAGTATCATCGTTTTCATTCAGAATTTGGGCAGCATACATTTCTGCCACACACTGAGGGATACCTGAAAATAAATCTTGTCTTTTGGCTTCAACTAATACGAAATAGCTTTCTCTCGGAGAAATAGCAATTGGGACTTTCGTTATCAAGAAATCACATACGCCCGATAAATCTTCCGTAATAAGTGGTTCACCTGAAAAAATGGTAATTTTATCTCTATATCTCTCCTCAACCGCCATCAAAATAGGGGCAATCAATGCTTCTGAAATAGACTTTTCTGTTCGCATGGTTGCAAAACTATTTCTTCTGTAAGCAAGGGTGTGTTCCAACCAAGAGGGAATAATCCAAGGTTCTACTTCGGGTAGAAATCTTCCTCCAACGATACTAATTCCAAACTCGTTTTCTAATTCAGTTTGCGTTATTTGACTAAATGCTTTCATCGTCTTTTTTTGGTAAAAATAAAGATATTTCATCCAAAAACCTATTCCCTACCCTCACAACCCAATCGCAATCCCTCTCCGCCGTCTCGAAATTTCCGCCTCGTGTCCCTCCGTCAGGAAGAGTTGAGAACTCACCGCATCGTGCCGCAAAATACATTGCTGATTGACGATAAACCCACGGTGAACTCTCAGAAACCCTCTTCCGTCTAACTCACTTTCGTAGTATTTGAGGGTATGTGCGGTTAGGCGATGTTTGCCATTTTTGAGGTAAAAGCAAGTATAATTAGCAAAGCCTTTCATCATAATAATCTGGTTGATGTCGATGACTTTCTTACTTCTCAGATTAATCATCAAAAGATTATTATTGAGTAATTTCGTATTTTTCATAAAGCGTATTAGTGATTTTATGGGATGTATGATATTAAAATTTTGTAAGTAGCGGTAGATGTAGTACCATTAGGTCCGATAGTTCCACTATTAGTAGAACTTCTTATGATGTTAACATTGACACCATCTGTATAAGTCGAAAACTGAAAACCCGAGAGAGCAACACAATCTTCTCCCACTAAACGAACACCAACCACCGAATTTGAATAAACTAATACCTTTATATCAACAATTTTACTAAAATCCAACCCATGAGCTATCGTTGTAGTAAGCGATGTTGATGTTTCGGGATTGCTTCTGAGCGTAAGAGAACCCGTGAGCAATATCGTTTTAATGGCTGGCGAAGATTTCGTAACGCCCGCAGTGGTGGTGGTGGCTTCATCGCCCAGTTTTGTAAAACCGTTGATACTCATTACCCCCGCTGAAAAACCGAACAATCTGGTGGGTGTAGAGGTATTACCGACATAATGATTCCAAGCAACACTTGACGTACTGGGTTGAAAACCCGCTGTAGTTTCTTGGGTTACGGCTTCATCCGTGGCATCGGGTCCAGAACGGGCAAATCTGAAAGTATTAGTTGGACCTGTAAATGCAAATACTGGCGATGCTATCGAACTCGAAAATTGTGAAATAAACCTGCCGGCTTCGATACTTGTAGATGGACCTCCCAAGGGTGTTAGACGACTACTACTACTATTAAAAGTCCAATAATTAACAGGAAGCCACTGTGTGCCATTGAAATATTCAGGTCCAGTACCTATAAATGAAGTATAAGTTAGCATACCCGTTGAAGGCGTAGGAATAGCTGCACTTCGTGCTGGACTGTTTGCATATACGGGTATATTGATGGCAACGGAGCTTCCACTACCCGAAGCGACATTCCCCAAAATAACATTGCCCGTAGCATCCAATGATAATACTTTGGTAGGCGTTGTGGAGGCGGTTGTACCCGAATTTAAGTTCGTGAATCTCAAACCACTGGTGCCTGCCGTGGGTGAACTAACTACAAGTCCTGGGCTAATGGTCATGGGCTGTTGAGCCATAGATATTTGCTGAAATCCGATAATAGCAATGAGCGATAATACTATTTTTTTCATCTTTAAAATGTTTTCGTTTTTTTGATGAAACAAAATTAGAGAGGATCTTTCCCTTATTTTTTATCACTACACGAAACGCAATCCAAACCACTCCAACCGTTGATTTGGATTCATAAACGGTTTTGAGTATTTTGCATCAGAAAATACCATTATTAACACATAACCACCATGACCCTCAACGCCATCCTCGTTGATGACGAACCCGCAGCCCGCTCAATGCTTCGGCAAATTATCACCCAACATTGCCCTGTGGTGAATCTGATTGACGAAGCCCCCGACGTTAAATCGGCGGTTAAACTCATCAATAAACATACGATTGACCTTGTTTTTTTAGACATTGAAATGCCCGAAGAAAATGGTTTTGCTCTCTTCGATTATTTCAATCAACCCACTTTTGAGACTATTTTTTGTACGGCTTATTCCGAATATGCTCTCCAAGCCTTTGAGGTTTCGGCGGTGGATTATATCCTCAAACCCATCAGTATTTCCAAAGTGATTTTGTCGGTTGAGAAAGCCATAAAATTGGTGGGGCAAAATCAAATTATTCAGCGAGTGAATGCTTTAAAGGAGAATTTGAGCGTAAATAAACTTCAAAAAATTGCCCTCCCGATGGCAGATAGCTTGGTTTTTGTACAATTGGAAGACATTTTATTTTTTGAAGCCGATGGTTCATATACCCACGTAATCACGAAGACAGGCAAGATACTCGTAAGCAAGAAAATCAAGGAATTCGATGAGATTTTGGCGAATGACCAACGTTTTTACAGAGTCCACCGCTCGTATCTTATCAATACCCAACAGATTCAGAAGTACAACAAAAAAGACGGAGCGATGATAGAATTTGCCAACGGCATGACTGCCCCCGTAGCCCGTGAGAAGGTAAAGGAATTTGATGAATTTATTGCGGGGGTGAAGGTGTAGATTGTTGGTGTATGTCAGTGTATTACTGAGATGGGGGAATGAGACTAAAAACAGCATAAAGTCTCGAAAAGCGGGGTAATAAAAGGGATTTATAATTCTTGTCTTTCGATAATTCTTTCAATCTCATTTAGATTCAAAACTTTTATGGTTGCCTTCGCAATATCCGTTTTATCGTAGATGACTCCATTCTCTATTTCAAAATGGTCGTGCCAATTATCAATTCGGGGATTATAGAGTCTGATAAATATTCTATCAGGCAAAAGCATTGTGCCAATATCGCTTCCTTTGGTATTATTACACGCAAAACAGGCATAAGCCAAGTTATTTAATTCTGTTTTACTACCATGTTTAAAACTAATAATATGGTCAATTTGATGAGGATAGAAAGAAAAGAGATTACTTTACAAACAATATTCACAACAGCTATTCGCTTCGTGAATAACCTTTATTTTAAGTTTTTCAGGAATATATCGACTCATTAAGACAATTGTTTCTTAGCTCTTTTTTTAGCCATAATCATAATATGCTCAATGAGTAAATAGCGTTCTAATTCGATATTTTCCTGTGAACTTAATTCAGTAGTTTTTTTCTTATAAACCAAATCCTCTACTCTTTCTTGAAGAGCAAGATTTGGGCGATAAGCCAAGACTTTTTGAGGCTCTGGTGATGAAGTAATAAAATCTATTATTTCATCAATCGGACGATAAGTAACCATATCTAATTTATTCTTACGAAAATACTGTTTTTTAGATTAAAAACTAAAAAATAGATTTAGGAGTTTCAATTATCTGATTGGTTGGGGTACTTTTATCGGATTGGAAATCCTTTTTATCTATACCTGGACTTGCCCTTCGGAACAAATCGAAGAGCGTAATATTTTCTTTGGACTTACACAAAAATTATGTTTCTTCGATGATTTATAAATTAAGTAGTTGATTTTCAACAATATACAATAAAAATTAGTCGTCCTCTGTGCTGCCACTAATTGTCGAGTGGAATGTAATTTTAACCACTCAAAAGTTCAGATTTAAAATTTCATGAAAAAAACCTTTATTTTACTACTAATTTCTTGGTCTTCTTTTGGGCAAAAATCTTATGAACAAATACTTTCTGAATTAAAAAAACACCCTAAACAAGATACTATTAGAACTGAATTATTAATAGATGCCTGTGTATCAGCTACTTTCAGAGCCGATACCAATGTCTTGAAAATGGCAACAGAAGCCAACATAATTGCCAATAAATTGAATTATCAAGTAGGAAAAATTCGTTCATTGAACTGCCTTGGTAATTATTATTTCAGCCGTGCCATCAACGATAAAGCAGTAGAATTTTATCTAAAAGCCCTCAAAATGGCTGAAAATGCTAAGGATTTAAGAAATATTGTTATCGGGAAAAGTAATTTGGCAAATGTGTTTGCTCATGACAAAAATCATAAAAAGGCTATCCAATTATTAAATGTAGCCGATGAAATACTTTCTTCAACGGGTGATACTTTGAGTCAGAATCGTGCGGCTATTTTGACGAATTTAGGATTTTCATATTCAGAATCTAATTTGCATCAGAAAGCTATTGGAATCTATGAAAAAGTATTAATTATTTGTATAAAAAATAATATAGGATTTGGCATTGCTCTAACGCTTGATAATTTAGGAAAAGAATATTTTGCCTTAAAACAGTATCTAAAAGCATTAAATTATTTTGAGAAAGCAAAGAT
>JAYUIP010000134.1:0-1056 GCA_043765945.1 Arcicella sp. | reverse complement strand
TAATTACGAAGAAAAACTTGCAAGTATTTGAAAGTCAAGTAATTGAATCTGGCAATAGGGAATTTTTATCAGAAAATATTAACCTAAAAATTGGAGAATCTTTTGAAGTAGCGGAAGATTTTATGTTACCTAATGCCAAAAAAATAGCTTGTTTAGATGCTGGTAAAGTTCGTTTCCCTTTGCAAATCAGAAAGTGGAAGGAAGGCGATTGGTTTTGTCCATTGGGGATGAATAAAAAGAAATTAATTAGTGATTTTTTGATTGATACAAAAGTGCCTTTAAATCTTAAAAAAGAGGTATATGTTCTAACGTCAAACGGTTCAATTGTGTGGGTGGTCGGGCATAGAATTGATGATAGATTTAAGGTGACGGATAAGACTGAGAAGGTATTTTTGATAGAAATTAAGTAATACTGCCTACCAATTAGACCACAGATTGTACGGATATTACGGATTTACACAGATAAATAAAACTTGATTACATATAAATATAATCCGTGTAAATCTGTAAAATCTGTGGTCTAATCTTGTAATTCTACACCTTTCCCAACGACTAATCCCCCAAAAACCTCCAAAAGTTGAATCAATCCACTGAAAATCAGTTTGTTGAAATTATCAAAACGCATCAGGGAATCCTGCATAAAGTGTGCGGAATATATCGGCACGACCCTGATGATAAGAAAGATTTGTTTCAAGAAATCGTAATTCAATTGTGGCGAGCATTTCCAAAGTTCAGACAAGAATCCAAGATTTCAACGTGGATTTATCAGATTGCTTTAAACGTGGCAATTTCTGATTTTAGAAAAGAAAGTCGCAGACCGAAACGGGTTGAATTGAGTGAAAACTTGATGAATATTTCCGATGATATATATGACAATTCAACCGAAGAACAAATCAAAGTTATGCACCACGCCATTGCTAAATTATCGGAAATCGAAAAGGCAATTGTGATGCTTTATTTTGAAGAAAAAGATAATGAAGAAATTGCTGAAATTGTGGGAATTACCCAAAATAATGTTCGAGTAAAAATGACTCGGATTCGGGAGAAATTGAGAAC
>JAYUIP010000133.1:0-3375 GCA_043765945.1 Arcicella sp. | reverse complement strand
GTAGTTTCGATTTGTTCAACCAAATGCCCCGTTGCTGATGGTTCGATACTTGGGGGAATAAAGTTGAATTGGTCGAGAACCTTATGAAAATCGTTGGTATAACGTTGCACAATTTCCATCGGTTCGAGTTGTTCTAACTTCGCCATTTTCCCGATTTTGTCTTCGCCTTCATCGCCATCACCCACCAAATGCCCAACGTCTGTGATATTACGAACATAGCGAACCTTATAACCCAAATGCGTCAAATAACGATTGAGTACATCAAAAGTCATGAAGGTACGGACATTGCCTAAGTGGACGTAGTTATAGACTGTTGGTCCACAAACGTACATTCCCACGTGTGGGGCGTTCAAAGGCGCAAATAATTCTTTTTCTCGGCTGAGGGTATTGTATATTTTTAAGGGTTGCATTCGGTTTGATTTATTCTTGTTGATTAAATTTATTGGTAATAAAGTGGAGGAAATTTTCCGCTAATTGAATGATTTCAGCAACATCTTCTCTGGTAAAATTACCTGCAATATCATATTGTGCAGTTTGGCGTTCATCAAGTAATTTTTTAACGATTGATGCCATTTCTCTGGGTACATTGCCCGTTTTAACGTAGTGTTCGTAAAAGAGCATTGCCGCTCCATTATGTGATTTTGTGTAAACTTCTTTATCGGTCAATAAACCTCTAACAAGCCATAAACAAGTATAATAACAGTGATTTACCGCACCACGATAGAAGCCGTTGTCGAAAAGATTTTTTGCACAATTCAATTCATCTTTGGCATTTCTAAAATATAATTCCAATTCATTATCCATAAACTATCTGACCATCTTTTTTAACATTTCTATAAAATAAATTGTTAGTTTTTTCAAACTGAAATTGAGGAATTACTTGGGCTGAAATCATGGTTAAAAATGAGATGGATAAATCATACAGTTTATCCCCAATATTCAAGATTTCTTTACTTGCTCTCACTTCCTCATCATTTAATAATACCATAAAATCAATATCTGATTCCTCATTGAAATCCCCACGGGCATACGAACCGTAGAGAATTATCTTCGACAGGCGGTCGCCATAATGGTTTTTCATGGTTTCCGTAAAATCTTTTATGACATCTGCTTTATCGACCATCGTGTTAAGATTTAGTTTGTTTTACAAAACTAATAAATTATGGTGGAAAGAGTTGTTTTTTGGTTTAAAATGCTGGTGCGGAGGTAAGGAAGTAAAAGGGAGTTTTAACCTTCTTATAAATTACAAGTCATTCTTAATCTGCAAAATCCTCATACCCAATGGCGTAATAAAATAAGTTTGTAGCGGGCTATTACGGTTGTCCTTAAATGTAGGTTGGATTAATCCTTGTTCAATCAAAGGAATCAAATAAGTTTTTACATTTTTGCTCTGAGTTGTCAAACCAATATGAGAAAAAATAATTTTCTTTTTTTGGGAACCCTCTTCTTTTAAAAAACTAAGAATTAATATCATTTTCTCATCTAATTTTTCTGTAATTTGTTTAACCTTATCTACCTTTTCAGTAGGCACTTCAAGAGGTATTCCTGATACAAATTTTAATAATATTTCAGCTATCGTTGTTGATTCTTTTAATGTATGAATATCAATTTCTTCAACGGGAACTGGTTTCGCATAAATCGTAGTCAAAAAATAACTACTTTGTTCATCCGTTTCAAAAACTGGTTTTGGTGATTCATTTAGTTCCAAAGCACGATAAATTACCGTAAAACCTGTTCCTCTTCCTTCTGTTAGTCGTAATTCTTTCAAGAAATCCCCAATTCTTCTGTTTCTATAATCTCTGGCTACAATCCTTTTGTTTCGCTTCAAAACTTGTGCATCAACGGGGGGCATAGGACCAGGAAAACTCAATATTTCTATTTTATCTTTCCATATTTGAACTTCTATTGGTTTTCCTGATTCATAACTTTTATGATACACTGCATTTGATAATGCTTCTTCCAAGGCTTGAAAGGGGTAATTAGTATATCTTTCTGCCTCCGCTTGACCTTCAACTTTTACAACTGTTTCTTGAATAATATTCGTTTTAAAATAATCCAAAACAGCCCTTAATTGATGGTGAAGAGGTCCTTTGAAATATTTTTCCGTAAAATTTCTTCCTTCTGTATCATGGTGAATCACCAATTCAATCCAACATCTATCTAAATATTTTTCAGGTTCACGACAAAAGAATAAAACGCCAACATTCAAAGGTCTAACGGATTCTTCGGGACCTTTCGCAATTAACATCCTTTGGCATAAATCGGTAAAAGATATTTTTTTGCTTTCTTCGTATAAATCACTTTTGACCTCCTGTAAAAATGCTTGAATGAGTCCTAAGTCCAAATCATTCAATTTTGCTTTTCCATTAATTCGGTCATCAAAAGGGATTCTTGCCGTTAATTCTTGTAGTCTGCGTAAATTATCATCTTTGGCAATAATACTTCGTGAACCAAAACGAATGTAAGAATGTCTTTGAGCGTTTTTTCCTTGTGTAGTTGGGGCAGTATAGGGGCGATTATCCCCAGCGGGACACCAAATCACTAAAATATGCTTTTCTTTCATCAAATAGGGTTGAACCAAAGGAAAATAATTTGGAGAAATCTGATGAGCTAAACTTAAAATTTCACCTTGAATTTTATCTAAATCGCCTTGATTAATTCCATAGGGAGGCAAGATAGCTTTTCCATTATCTTCTTGAATTCCCACAATTACATAGCCTCCTCCCCAATTATTCAAATCATTGGCGAAGGCACACAAAGTATGAATAATCTCCTCTGGATTCCAACCACGTTTGAACTCAATCCGTTCCCACTCAACGGTTTGCCCGTTTACGAGGTCTTCTATGTTTATTGGTAAAGCCATATTTTTATCATTTATTACTGCAAATATAACTACTTAGTTACTTAGTTACTAACCAAGTAACTAAGTAAAATCCAAGTGTCTATTAATTCAAAATCCCCTATCTTTGCCAAAAAATAATCCAAAACCACCATGACCATCATAGAAGTAGCTGACCATAAAAACCTTCAAAAAGAGTTTCTTTTGTTGCCCGTAAAACTATATGCCGAAGATGCTAATTGGATTCGTCCGCTCGACCAAGATATTGAGAATACTTTTGAGCCAAAGAAAAATAAATACTTCAAACACGGTGAGGCTATTCGTTGGATTTTGCAGGATGAATCTGGACAAACGATTGGTCGAGTAGCGGCTTTTATTAACCACGAAACCGCTAATAAAGAAGACCAACCCACGGGTGGCATGGGCTTTTTTGAATGTATAGAGGATGAAACTGCTGCTTTTCTGCTGTTTGAAACCTGCAAAAACTGGTTGGCTTCAAAAGGGATGGAGGCAATGGATGGACCCATTAATTTTGG
>JAYUIP010000132.1:0-1059 GCA_043765945.1 Arcicella sp. | reverse complement strand
TTCCTGACCTATAACTTACGTAAAGATTTGTGTTGATGTTGGTTGTTAATGTACCCTCTTTGAGGTCGATTTTTTCTAATAAAACCTGTTTGTCCGATACTACTTTCACATCGGCTTGACATTCTACACAGCATTTTTGGGCTTGTAGGTTATTTTGGGTAAAATACAAGGCTAAAACGAGCATTATGATTACAATCTTATATAATTTTTGCATTATTTCAAAATTTAAGGTTGAAAATATAGTTTAACGATTTTTTAATTTCTTCGGAAGTAAGCCTGGTATCTTTGGTAGTGCTTTGGGTTGGGCAAAAGGAGTAAGGTTTACATAAAACTCCTCCCAAATACCCCCTTCGCCTTCAAAATTGGCTTGTTCGGGGGCATTCAGAAACTGTACGCTCGACCATCCTCCATTTTCTAAAAATGCCTTATATACAGCCACAGGAACAAGAAAATATTGATATTCGCTGGGTTAGATAGACGTTTCATCCTCTGTGGGTAATGCGATGATTCCCCATTTCCGCATCTCTACATATTTGCTTTTTTGGGTGAAGGTAAGTTTGTCTTTGTCGAGGTTAATCTCCGATATTTCTCCTCTCCCATCTATACTATTCTCGAAGTTAATATTCACTTTGTCGCCATTGAGAAATGTAAAAACACCATGCGTCAAAACTGTATCGTTGTTGGTATGATTGAACTTTGGCGTTTGCGGTACTTCTTCAATTATAAGATTTTGAAAAAACTGAATAGCGTTTTGTACATCTTTCAAAAAGATAATTTCGGTAGCATCCTTTGATTTTTCTACTTGTTGCCATTCATTATTTTCAATCAAGTTCCGTATTCGTTCGCTTGATATTTGTGGAGGCGTTTGCGGTGAAATATCATCAGATTTACAGGCAAAAAAGCCCTGCAAAACCATTATGACAATCATCCAAAAAAGATTGGGGTTTTTCATATTATTGCGTATTTGGGTTTAAATGTGAAATTTGATGTCCCAAATTTTGGCGTTTAACCCTGCATAACATGAATAAATCATGAATAACTTATTCATTTCTGTGAATA
>JAYUIP010000131.1:0-1060 GCA_043765945.1 Arcicella sp. | reverse complement strand
CTTAGGAAAATGAAAAAGTTAATAATTCTCATGGTATTTAGTCTTTCGCTGAACGCTCAGAAAAAGGAAGACATTGCCGCCATTAAAGGGCAGTGTGGTTGTTTTGACGTAAAGTTTAGTTACGCCGAAACTTTTGCCCCCGATAAAGATTATAAATATCACGACCGATACCGCACGGGTGGACGTGAATTCGTGATTATGGATGAAGAATCGAAAGATAAAATGGTATTGATGCACCTGTTGATTATTGGCGATACGATGGTGATAAAACACTGGCGGGAAGATTGGATTTATCAAAATACTGACCTTTTATCGTATCAAAAAGGTACGGATTGGAAACCCTTAATTTTGCCAAAAGACCAAGTGAAAGGGCAATGGACACAATCGGTTTTTGAGGTAAATGATATGCCAAGATACGGAGGAACGGCTTCGTGGACACACAAGGACGGGCAACACATTTGGGCAAATATTACGGATGCCCCGCTGCCCAGACGTGAATACACCAAACGCTCGGATTATCAAGTGCTGAAACGCAATAACCGCATCCACGTCACGGAAACGGGCTATTTGCACGAACAAGATAACGATAAAATCATCCGTGATGCTTCGGGAGATAAACTTTTAGCCCAAGAAAAAGGCATCAATGATTACCGAAAAATAGACGATTCTAAATGTGAATTAGCTAAAACTTGGTGGGCAAAAAACCGAGCATATTGGTTGGATGTCCGCACGGTTTGGGGACAAATTTTAGCCCAAAACAAAGGATTAAGCATCAATACCAAAACCCCAGACGGCAAGATGCTTTGGAAAGAAATTGATGAGTTGGTGGAAGATTTTGCCAAAAAAGATATTAAAGATTCTCAAAATAGACAAACGGCGGTAAGAAGTTTGTTGAATAAGTATCTAAATAACAAGGATTTATATTCGGTTAAATAGCTTTTTAAGTAATAATATCACAAACCTGTCTGAAAGCTCAGACAGGTTTTTTTACTTTGTTAGTTAAATACTAAAATAGTATTCCGATAAATTATGATTGAACAAAATCAATAAAGGTATCGTT
>JAYUIP010000130.1:0-1061 GCA_043765945.1 Arcicella sp. | reverse complement strand
TTAAAAATGCTTTTTGAAACTTTTCAACCCTATTATTTTCAAATATTGCGTGTCTTGTCGCATTCAGAATTGGGTATTTTTCGTCTGGGTTTATGGTTGTTATATTGTCATAAATATCGCCAAATTGCGTAATAAAATCTTTTCCAGAAAGCACTTTTGGAAGTGCCTTACTAAATTTTCCATTGTAATAAGGCACACGAACGTTACATAAATACCCTCCAAAAGGAAGTTTTTCACGGTTATATTGCTTGATTTTTGTGGTATCAAAACCTTCCATATTTGCCATAATTGAATATCCCATGAAAGTTGCAGTTCGTACTTTTACATATTCATCTGCAGATATTGAATGCGTAGTACCCGAATCAATTCCCATAAAAAATACTTCATTTGGAAAGGGGAGGGGTTCATGCAAAATATCAGGCTGGCAAATGATTGGTAATAAGTGATTTTGTTTTCCAAAGTAAGAAGCCAATTGGTCCATCAATCCACAAGGCGCATCCACAATTAAATTTTCGACTTTTTGAGCCAATGTTGGTAGTTCAGTTCCTTCAAATTGGAGTTGATAAAATTCCGAAAATACCTTCAAGGTTGCCACTTCCAAAGCTGCTGAGGATGAAACTCCTTTTCCCGTAGGAATGTCGGACTCAATCATAATTTCAAAGCCTGAAAGTTGTATTTCTTTCTCCCAATACAACAAAACAATGCACCCAACTATATAGGAAGCCCATTTGTCATTATTAAATAATTGCTTTGTGGATTCATAATCTCCATTTGAAATAGACTTAATTTTATCAATTGAAATTATAAAATCTAAAATTTTATTGTCTAATAATGTTTTGATTTTTAAAGTGTTATCATCTGTTTTTCTGATGCTAACTGTTGTCTTTTGTTTGATTGGCATTTGTAAAACTAACGAACCAGAATAGTCAGCAATTCCTCCCATCACATCTAAACGTCCATGAGCAGATGCGGAATAAATTTTCTCGTCATTAATTCCAAAGTTTTTAATAATCAGTTGATTCATATTTGTCAGTTTTATCGCTTAAATTATTGATGATTTT
>JAYUIP010000129.1:0-1062 GCA_043765945.1 Arcicella sp. | reverse complement strand
CTTTTCGTGCGGAAAATTCAAACACAACTCGCCATTTAGCGGAGTTTTGGATGATTGAACCTGAAATGGCTTTTTATGAATTGGAAGATAATATGGCTATGGCGGAAGATTTTACGAAATACGTCATTCGTTACGCCATCGAAAAATGTGCGGATGATTTGGCTTTCTTAGAAAACCGTTTGAAGGAAGAAGAAAAAAACAAAAAAGCCGAAGAACGTTCGGAATTAGATTTAATTCAGAAATTGAATTTTGTGGTTGATAATGAATATGTTAAACTCACTTATACCGAAGCCATCAAGATTCTATTATCATCAAAACGTCATAAGGAAGGCAAATTTCAATATCCAGTTGAATGGGGTATTGATTTACAATCGGAACATGAGCGTTATTTAGTGGAAAAACACTTTAAAAAACCTGTGATTCTCACTAATTATCCGAAAGACATCAAGGCATTTTATATGAAATTGGATGAGGATGGAACAACGGTTCGTGCAATGGACGTACTTTTCCCAGGCATTGGTGAAATTATTGGTGGCTCTCAACGGGAAGATAATTACGAAAAATTATTAGCCCGTTCAAAAGCCGTAGGAATTCATGAAGAAACCATTTGGTGGTATTTGGAAACTCGTCAGTTTGGCACCGCTCCACATTCAGGTTTTGGCATTGGATTTGAGCGTTTAGTGATGTTTGTGACGGGTATGACTAATATTCGTGACGTAATTCCTTTTCCAAGAACGCCAAAATCGGCAGACTTTTAAGATGGTTTTGCCACTAAGGCACGAAGACTCCAAATTTTATGGCTTTGTTAGATATAAAGTAATCTTTGAGCCTTCGTGGTTAACGTATTTATAAAATGAAAAAACTATTATTTCTTATCGCATTTTTAGGTTTTTTTGAAACAACCTTTGCTCAATCAGTGGATGAAAGGGCTATTAAAGCTGTTATCGTTCAACTATTTGATGGTATGCAAAAACATGACTCTACGATGATTAGAGACTGTTTTCATCCTTCTGCCCGTATGCAATCAATGGGAGAAAATCGTAAGACTGGTTTGATAGAAAT
>JAYUIP010000128.1:0-1062 GCA_043765945.1 Arcicella sp. | reverse complement strand
TTTGACAGGCATTGCGGCTGGGAAAATGAAAATCTTTACGATTTCGCCAAAAGCAAGTTTGAAGACAGGTAAAGAGTATTTTCTGAATGTTTCGATGAGGTTGAAAAACAAAGAACCCTTGTTGCCAGCAAACTCAGAAATGGCTTACGAACAGTTTTCATTGAACGTAATAAAACGACCTGCGCCTATTTTAATCACTACAAAAAATCCAACTGTAAGTGAAGCAGGAGCAAAAATCACCGTTACAGGAGCGGATTTTACCATTGTTTTTGATAAGGAGATAGGAACAATCAGTTCTTTCGTGAAGCAAGGAATATCCTTAATTAAAAAAGGTCCAATGCCCGATTTCTGGCGTGCTGCCAATGATAATGACTACGGTTCGAGTACGCAAAAGAAATCAAGAATTTGGTTGAAGACCGGTAAAATTGAGCCTGTTTCAGACACTAAAATGTCAGTCGTTGGTGGGAATCCGCAAATTGTATTTACCAAAAAGATGCTCAATGGAGATGCCCTTTATACGACTACTTATGAAGTGGACGGCGAGGGAAATATCAAGATTAAGAATAAATTTGATGCTATTAAAGGCAACTATCCCATGATGATGCGTTTTGGTAATCAAATGGTTTTACCGAAGGAATTTAATAACATAAAATGGTATGGACGTGGACCGCAAGAAAGTTATTGGGATAGAAAAACGGGAGCAACGGTCGGGCAATATGAAGGAAAAGTCGAAGAACAATATCATCCATATATCCGTCCGCAAGAGTCAGGAAACAAAGCAGATGTACGTTGGGCGAGTTTAATGAACACAAAAGGGCGTGGCTTAATGATTATGCAAGATGTTGATTATTTGAATGTCAATGCTCTAAACCATTCCCAAGAAGACCTCGACCCTGCCGAAGATAAAGCTCAATTTCACTCGGGCGATTTGATTGGCAGAGAAGAAGTCTATCTCAACGTTGATTTACAACAAACAGGCCTTGCGGGAATAGATTCATGGGGACATTTACCGCTTGAAAAATACCGTTTGAATTATAAAAATTACGAATATACTTACTGGTT
>JAYUIP010000127.1:0-1063 GCA_043765945.1 Arcicella sp. | reverse complement strand
AAAGTAACGGGTGATTATCGGGCTTTTTATAATGCAGGGCAATTGAAGGAAGAAGGTAAATTTGATGATAGTGTGAAGGTGGGACGTTGGCGAGAATATCATCAATTTGGCACGGGAGGACGTTTGAAGAAGGAAACACTATACGCAAAAGACAAGTTTGACAATACCCCCGCTGAGGTTTTAGTGGAGCGAGATGATAAAGGAAAAATCATTTACGAAGCTCCTAAAAAGGTAAAAAAGAAAGAGGATGATGATAATTGAGTAAACAATTTTACTTAATATAAAAAAGGGTAAATCAGCGTAATCAGAACGTTGATTTACCCTTTTTTATGCCTAAAATTTAAAAATAAAAATGAACTTTTGGATTAGATGCGATTGAACTGTAACTTAGATTATCCATAAAACTTACCCATTAATTCAAAATCCTCTTGAAAAAACCCTCAATCTCCACGCTTCGTCAGCGAGTGCTTCTACTCGTTTTTTTCTTTTCAGGTTTTGCTGCCCTTTTATATCAAGTTGTTTGGCAACGATGGCTGGTTTTTTACACGGGTATCAGTTCGCTAAGCATCAGTTTAATCGTCTCGGCTTTTATGGCTGGCTTGGGTTTAGGGTATCTTATCGGAGGAATTATTGCCGACCGTGCCGTTAGAAATCGTCCCATTTTATACTTCGTTTTTGCCGAATTAGGCATTGGTGTTTTCGCTTTGTTAAGTAAGTCAATTATCTATGATTTTCTGTATAGTTCTGGCATTTTTAAGGTTTCAGGGAGTGTTCAAACGTATCTACTTTTGTTTGGAATATTGCTGTTTCCAACCTTTTTGATGGGGCTTTCATTACCACTACTTTCAAAGGCTTTTAAATTGCAAAGCATTGATAATCAGGCAAGTTTTATTAGTAAATTATACTTTGTCAATACACTTGGTGCGGCTTGCGGAGCGTTTGTAACGGGTATTATTCTTATTCGTTGGATTGGTTTTCATCATGCCGTATATCTGGGTGCAAGTCTCAATTTTATCTGTGCTATTATTGCAGGTTTTATTTATCGAAATGAAATAAATAATCA
>JAYUIP010000126.1:0-1064 GCA_043765945.1 Arcicella sp. | reverse complement strand
CATATTTTGAGAAATTTCAGTTGCAACCCGATAGATTGAATGAAGAAAGAATTAATTTAGAGTGGAGGGAAATAAACCACCCTGACATTCCTTTTAATGCAATGCAGTTTTCGGATGGTACTTTACGATTTATAGCATTGGCTACCTTGCTTATGCAACCTGATATGCCTGAAATAATTATAATTGACGAACCTGAATTGGGTTTGCATCCTGTTGCAATAAACACTCTTGCAGGATTGATTAAAAAAGCATCCGCCAAAAGCCAAATTATCATATCTACGCAATCGGTAAATTTAGTAGGGAATTTTGAGCCTGAAAATATTATAACAGTTGATAGAGTTGATAGTCAATCGGTTTTTAACAGATTAGAAAAAGGTAATTTAGATAATTGGTTATCCGATTTCACATTAGGCGACCTTTGGCAAAAAAACATTATTAAAGGACAGCCGTATTAATATGAAAAGAGTTCATTGCATTGTTGAAGGACAGACAGAAGTTAAAGTTTTTTATTCTATTTTGGCTCCTTATATTTTGAATAAAACAGGTGCTTATATAGATTTTACGCCCATAAAACATTCAGGAGGAGGAATTGTTAAATATTCAAAATTATTCCCCGAATTGAGAAATCATCTTGCGGATAAAGACAAAATCCTAACTACTTTTTTTGATTATTATGGGATTTTAGAAAAACATAATTATCCAAAGTACAAAGAGGCTAAAATTGACCAAACCAACGGAAAAATTGGAGTGGAATTAATGGAGCAAGGTTTAAAAGATGATTTGGAACAAAATAGAATAAATGTAAAAAATTTTGTACCCTATATTCAGTTGCACGAGTTTGAAGCATTACTTTTTTCGTCAGAAGTTGGATTTGAATTTCAATATGATGATGAAAAAGTTTTACGGGGATTGAAATCAATTGCCCCTCTTTATGAAACTCCCGAAGACATAAATGACAGTCCAAATACTGCACCATCAAAAAGGATTATTGCTATTTTGGAGAAAAATGGAGATAAGTATGAAAAAGTAATCGATGGAGATGCAATTGCTACTATAATTGGAAT
>JAYUIP010000125.1:0-1066 GCA_043765945.1 Arcicella sp. | reverse complement strand
GGTTCAAATCTAAACGCATTCCCTCAGAAATGGCTTCAACTGCTGCCTTAGAAGCACAATATACGTTTCCATTTGGATAAGTAGCTTTTCCAGCAATCGAACTGATATTAACAATATGCCCCTTCTTGAGACTAATCATCCACGGCATAATCATCTTTGAAACATACAATAATCCTTTGACGTTCCCATCCATCATGGCATCCCAGTCATCGGGATTACCGTCTTGAATGGGGCTTAATCCATGAGCGTTGCCAGCGTTATTCACCAAAATATCAATGGCTTGTAATTCTTCTGGAAGTGTGTTTAAAGCCTTTTCTACTTCTTGACGATTTCTTACATCAAAAGCCAAAATATTAACTTTCACTTTATCAGAGAGCGATTCTTGAATTTCGTAAAGACGGTCTAAACGTCTTCCGCAAAGAATGAGGTTAATTCCTAAATCGGCAAAGGCTTCAGCAGTTGCCTTTCCAATGCCCGATGTGGCACCTGTGATGAGAGCAAGTTTTGACATTTTATCTGAGTTGTTGGAGGTTGAATTGTTGAGTTGTTGAAAAGTTTGAACGGTAAATTCGCATCAATAATTCAATAACTTAGTAACGATGAAATAATAACTTATAAAATTTTAGGATGGTGATTTTATTGATAGTTTTATTCATTTTTGAAGCGAATAGCATCGCTATTTAATGAAAAAATGGATAAAAATAGCGGTAAAATAGTCGCATAAAAATTATAGGTTATTGTTTTATCGTTACTTAACAATTATTTCAAAGGTGAAAATTCCGCAGGAACCATATATTCTGATTTAACCGAAATTGTCAATGACCCACCTGCTTTTTCTTCGGATGCTTTTTTAACGGCTTGCCATTCTGGACTTGCACCAAACGTTTTAAAAGAAGCTAAACCATCTTCTTTTGTTTTATGAGCCAAAAAATATATCAACATATCTTCCGAACCTTGTTCCTTATCTGTTGGATTCCAGTACATAATGTTTGTCATGCCGTTATTTTCAAATAATTTCACGGTATGATCTCTAAAACGTGACATCAGGTTTGGCAAGTGGTTAAGT
>JAYUIP010000124.1:0-1068 GCA_043765945.1 Arcicella sp. | reverse complement strand
ATCCCATCCCAAAGCCCTTTGACTTCTTGTTGAACGATTGGTGGTGAAGAGATTCACCGTTAATTCACTTAAAAATTGTCTATCTCCCACCTTTCCTTTATTGAGGTTCATTTGGAGTAGTTTTACCAAGTCAGAAGCTGAACTAAACAAACCTGCATGACCCGAAACGCCCCCTAACATGGCGGCAGTTTGGTCTTGCACTGTTCCTTGTAATAACCTCTCTCTGAACAAGTTATCATTTTCAGTTGGAGCAATTTTATCCTTTGAAATACGATTCAAAGGATTAAAACCTGTGGTGTTCATCGCCAAAGGTTCGTAGAAATTTTTTGCGGTAAAAACGTCCAAAGGTTGATTTGTTAAACGTTCGACAAGATGATGTAAAATCATTAATCCTAAGTCGCTATACACGTAAGGATATTGTCCGTCTCGGTCTTTTTTATTCATCAATGGTGATTTAATGACCCATCGCCAAACAGAATCTCTGATTGCAGATTTGGCAAACATTCCATCTGCTACTTCCAGAGGAAATTCTGGGGACTGTTTTGCACTGTAAAATTCCGTTTTCCAACCCAAAGGAATGCGAGTTCTTTCCCAAAAAGGAATGTACGCTACTAAACCCGCTTGATGCCAAAGAATATCCCGAATGGTGATATTTTCTTTATTTGTTCCCTTTAATTCTGGTAAAAAATAAGATGCTTTATCGTCTAAATTGAATTTCTTCTGATCGTATAAAAACATCAATGATTGTAGCGTTGCCGTAACCTTCGTGACGGAAGCTAAATCATAAACGGTGTTAGAATTAACTGGCTGACTAATAGCATCATACGATAATTTACCAACGTTTTTTTCATACACAATTTTACCCTTCCGAGCCACTAAAACCTGACAACCTGGGAATATTTTTTGAGTAATTGATGATTGTATTAATGGCTCAATGGCGGATAATTCAGCCGATTTCATGCCAACGCTTTCGGGTGAGGCAGAAATTAATTTCCCGACTGTCGAAAGTGTAATTCCATCCCCCGCTTTGAAGATATTTTCTACGGAAACTGGCAATTTTCCTACCGC
>JAYUIP010000123.1:0-1068 GCA_043765945.1 Arcicella sp. | reverse complement strand
TCAAATCAACCATCTGGAAAGAAGCCAAATCGGTTAAAGGAATAATTTGCTGAGCCGAAGTATCAAACGTAATAATACTGATAAAAGCCGTTTCGATGGCTTGCGGATTTTGGCGTAATGAACTAATCATTACCTGCACGCCATTTTTAACGGCTTCGATAGGTTCGCCACTCATTGAGCCTGACGTATCCAATAATAAATAAACGGGTAATCTTCTCATGTGTTTAGACCCTTGCGGGCGATAATTTTCAGCATTTTACAAATACGATTGCATAATTCTTTGGATGGTTTGTCCCAAAAATGAATCTTCCGTTGGGTCGCCGATGGCATCAAATTTCCATTGGTCGTTTCTCTTGTATAATTTCCCCAGAATTAGGGCGGTTTTTCCTTTATACTGAGGTTCAGCAGCAACATTATACGAGGCAAAAACTGAATTTACTCTGGTTGCCGTTCCTTCAAACATACGGATTTTAGCGTAAGGAATCATCGAAAAATCTTCTTTACCTACGTTATTCAAAAAGAAATAAATCTTTGAAACGGCGGGGTTAAGTTTCGTTAAATCAACCGTAATAATTTCGTTATCTAAGCCATCATCGCCACCCGAATCACCCTGTAAATCGTCGCCAGTGTGTCTCATGGCACTGTCGTAAGTAATTAATTTACCTTTTTGCAGACCAAATTTTTGCAGAACTGACAAGTTATAAAGCGGGGAATAGATGAAATCAACCATATTATTGTTGTTATCAACCAATACACAACTTAAATCTAAGTCCACGTTGGTTTTGTTGGTTGATAATCCGAAAAATCCTTTCGTTTCAATGGCTCCCCAGTTTGCTCCAACGCAAAAATTGGTGAGTTCAGAACCCGATTCTTTTCTAAGGTCAATTTTTTGACCTTTTGATAAATTAATTGCCATGATTGTGATTGTTTTCGTTAGTTATATTTCGTTAAAAAATCTTCTAATCCACCCTTCATTCCCGTGCCAACCGCCTCAAATTTCCAATCCGTACCACGCTTATAAATCCGACCAAATTCAATGGCAGTTTCAATCGAAAAGTCTTCTTCTAA
>JAYUIP010000122.1:0-1073 GCA_043765945.1 Arcicella sp. | reverse complement strand
TCTGGTTTATAATCAAACATCTCCAATTGCGATGGAGCTCCCGCCGTATGAATATAAATCACCGCTTTTGCTTTACCCAAAAGTGGCGAATTCTTAGGCGAAAGAGGGTTTTGGGCAGTCGCCAGAGCATCGGCAGAGACATTATTTATCCCGCAACTGTTCAGAAATGAACCCATCGCCATCATGCCAATGCCTGTGGTGCATTGTTTGAGAAAATGCCTACGGGTTTCATATTGGAACAGTTCTTTTTGGGCTTCTTGGTGGATTTTCATTTTTAAATTTTATCTAAATATTGAAAGGTTTATCAATGAAATTGAATAATTTTATATGTTTTAAAACATTATATTTATGAACGTTACAATAGAAATAAATAATCAATCTGAGTTAGAGAAATTATTTACATTTTTCAAAACTTTTCAATTTGAAAATATTAAAGTCGTATCTTCTTCAAACGTGCAAACTGATGCTTCATTTATTACGAAAGGAGATAAAAGAATCAATCCAAAAGAACTTTTTGGTATCTGGAAAGAAAATCCAAGAGATATTGAGACGATTCGTAATAACTCATGGAAAAGAAACTGGGACATATAAATGGTACTTTGCGATACTAATATTTTCATTGGTGCATTTAATGGAAAACAAAATGCCATTGAAACAATGGAACAAATAGGTTTTGACAATATTGTGATATCATCAATTACTCTGATGGAACTCTACCAGGGCATGGGTAATAAACATGAACTTGTTCAAATGAAAAAGAAAATTAAATACTATGATGTAATCGAAATAAATAGTCAGATTTCTAAATTAGCCACAACTTTTATTGAAAATTATAAATTGAGTCATGGTTTACAAATACCAGATGCTCTTATTGGTGCAACGGCAGTTATACATAAGATAGAATTTTTCACTTATAATATTAAAGATTTTGGTTTTATGCCAGATTTAAAATTGTACACTATCTAATTGATCCCTACTCCTTCATCACAAACTCATCTAAATTCAAAATCGTCATTGCCACCATTGTTTTTGCCGCCAAATCGGGCATATTTTTGGGCTTGATGCTGTTGTCT
>JAYUIP010000121.1:0-3424 GCA_043765945.1 Arcicella sp. | reverse complement strand
TTGATGAGTCCATGATTACGGGTGAGCCAATTCCCGTGGATAAAATAACGGGTGATGCCGTGAGTTCAGGAACGATAAATGGCAATAAATCTTTTGTGATGATAGCTGAGAAAGTAGGGGCTGAAACCCTACTTTCCCAAATCGTGCAGATGGTTAATAATGCCAGTCGTTCCAAAGCTCCTATCCAGAAATTAGCGGATAATATTGCTAAATATTTTGTTCCGATTGTGGTCATTATTTCCATCATTACCTTTGTGGTTTGGGCAAAATTTGGACCAGAACCTCCCTTAGTTTACGGGTTTATTAATGCCATTGCGGTCTTAATCATTGCTTGTCCGTGTGCCTTGGGCTTGGCAACGCCCATGTCCGTAATGGTGGGCGTTGGCAAGGGGGCAACGTCGGGCGTTTTGATAAAAAATGCCGAAGCCTTAGAGCGTTTGAACAAAGTAAATGTCTTAATTACTGACAAAACAGGCACCATTACCGAAGGAAAACCCACCGTTGAAAAAGTATTTTCGAGTGAAAATAAAGAGTCAGAAATCATACAAAATATCGCTTCTTTGAATCAATACAGCGAACATCCATTAGCCGAAGCGGTGGTAAAATATGCCAAAACCAAAAATATTTCTTTGGTAAATGTGAAGGATTTTGAGGCTGTTTCGGGTAAAGGCGTTATTGGAACGGTGAATAATAATAAAGTAGCTTTGGGTAATAAAAAGCTAATGGAGCAAGTAGGGGCAGTAATTCCCGCAGATATTGAACAAAAAATTATTGAAGAACAGAAATTAGGAAAGACCGTTTCTTATATTTCTGTGGGTGGAAATGTGGTGGGTTTTGTCTCAATTTCTGATGCCATCAAAGCTACCAGTAAAGATGCCATTCAGGAGTTGATGCGACAAGGCATTGAGGTAATTATGCTGACGGGCGACAATGAAAATACGGCAAAAGCGGTGGCAACTGAGTTGCATTTGAGTTCATACAAAGCGGGTTGTTTACCAGAGGATAAATTGAAGGAAATTAAACGATTGCAAGCCGAGGGAAAGATTGTGGTAATGGCGGGCGACGGCATAAATGATGCTCCAGCTTTGGCACAAGCTGACATCGGGATTGCGATGGGAACGGGGACGGATGTGGCGATTGAAAGTGCTAAAATAACGTTGGTAAAAGGAGATTTGCAAGGCATCGTAAAAGCCAAAAATTTGAGCCACGCAGTGATGAAAAATATCAAGCAAAATCTGTTTTTTGCCTTTATTTACAACGTGTTGGGCGTTCCAATTGCGGCAGGCGTTTTATATCCATTTTTTGGCATCTTACTTTCGCCCATGATTGCCGCCTTAGCCATGAGTTTCAGTTCAGTATCTGTGATTTTGAATGCTTTGAGATTGAAGAGGTTGAAAATTTAGTGGTAATGTGTTTTTAAGAAATTTGTCAATTATTGATTTTAGGCAGATAGTTAATATCTTATACAATTAAAATAAACCTATGAAAAAGTTAATATTTATCGCTATTTCCTTAATTTTTGGAAATACAATTTTCGCCCAACACGAGCATCATCAAATGCAAATGCCAGTGGAAAAACCAACAAAAAAAGACGTGCAATTGCCCCAAAATAAGGCAGTTATAAGCAAGCCAAAAGTGGTGCATTATGATTTGTACGTGCGTGATACAATGGTGAATTTCGGTAATAAAACCAAGCGAGCCATTGCCGTGAATGGGCAAATTCCAATGCCTACGCTCACGTTCACGGAAGGCGATACTGCCGAGATTTATGTGCATAATGAACTGAACGAGGAAACGTCTTTGCACTGGCACGGATTGATATTACCAAACCAGTATGATGGTGTGCCAAACCTTACGCAAATGCCCATTAAACCGCACACGACCCATATTTATAGATTCCCAATTGTGCAACACGGCACTCATTGGTATCACAGTCACACGGGTTTGCAGGAGCAAATTGGCATGTATGGTTCGATGATTTTGAATAAAGCTCCCTCTCTTTCGGAGAGGGCGGGGGGTGAGGCTTTGCCCACAATTCCCATTATTTTGAGCGAATGGTCGGATATGAATCCCAATAATATTCACCGAATGTTGCACAATGCGACGGATTGGTTTGCCATTAAAAAAGGCACAACGCAAAGCTATTCGGAAGCCATCAAGCAAGGGCATTTCAAAACCAAAGTTTCCAACGAATGGAAACGGATGAATGCCATGGATGTGAGTGATATTTACTACGAAAAATTTCTGATTAATGGAAAAAATGAATCTTCTTTTGCTCCCCTTCTGGGGGTTGGGGGGTTGGGTGATAAAGTTCGTTTGAGAATCTCAAACGCAGGAGCATCAACCTATTTTTGGCTTACCTATGCAGGGGGGAAAATAACGGTTATTGCCAGTGATGGAAACGATGTTGAACCCGTTGAGGTGGACAGATTAATCATTGCCGTTTCAGAAACTTACGATGTCATTGTTACAATTCCGAAAAATGGAAGCTATGAATTCTTGGCAACTTCGGAAGACAGAACTAAATCAGCTTCTTTATTTTTGGGTGCTGGTACGAAAATTAAAGCCAAACCTTTACCCAAATTGAAGTATTTTGAGGGTATGAAAATGATGAATGGGATGATGAAAATGAACGGAGATTTGGACGATATGGGCATGAGTATGAGCCTAAATCAGATGGATATGAACACGGTCATGTATCCAGAAATAAGTGGTAGCCCCCTAACCCCCAGAGGGGGAACTTCTACTCAGAAAGATTCTACTATAATAGATGATATGAAAGGGCATGATATGAAAAATATGAAGGGTCACGATATGAAGGACATGAAAATGGGCGATATGAAAGGGCATGATATGAAGGATATGAAAATGGATGAATCTCAATATAACAGTAATGAGATTTCGGACATTGTTACGCTGAATTATGCCATGTTGAAATCACCAATTAAAACTTCCTTACCTACCCCCCCTCTGGGGGCTGGGGGGCTTCGGATATTGAATTTTGAGTTATCGGGAAATATGAATCGTTATGTGTGGAGTATGAATAATAAAGTGGTTTCTGAAAGCGATAAAATTCTGATTAAAAAAGGTGAAATAGTGCGAATGGTGATTCATAACGGTTCGATGATGCGACATCCCATGCACTTGCACGGACACGATTTTAGGGTTTTGAACGGTCAGGGTGATTATGCTCCGATGAAAAATATCATTGATATTATGCCAATGGAGACAGATACCTTAGAATTTGCCGCAACCGAAAGTGGCGATTGGTTTTTTCATTGTCATATTCTCTACCACATGATGGCGGGTATGGGAAGGATTTTTTCTTACGAAAACTCTCCCGCAAATCCCGAAATACCTAACCCAAAATTAGCCCAAAGAAAACTTTTTGCGGAGGATAGAATGTTTCATATTATGGCAGAAA